>JBFZAD010000046.1:0-6093 GCA_041309125.1 Candidatus Omnitrophota bacterium | reverse complement strand
TTGCAAGCTCAGCTTCATGCCTAAAGGAAAATTCTTTAATTATAACTAACTCTTGTGGATTTCTCCTCTCTTCTCTAATTTCTTCAATCTGCCTTACCTTATCTTCCAAGCCTCTACTTTTTGCTTCAGTAACTAACAACTGATATATGCCTTCTCCCCATTCTTTTTCATCCTCGGGTAAAACATTTTCAGATAAAAGAGATATTAGCTCCTCGTCTGCCATCTGTTTATATCTAAGAATTAATTCTGCTTTTTTCTTATCATCCATCTCATTCTCCCTATGAAACTCATTCTTAAAGCCAATTATAACTATAGCTGGTAAAGTTATGGTTTGAGCAACGCGAGCGTTGCTGCGAGAACCTAACTTTACCAGCCTATAATCTATTCTTATATAGTAGATTCAACCCCTTCAATGTCAAATCCGAGTCTATATAATCTATTTTCTTGCAGAATTCGGCAATGAGTTTTGCCTGGCCGCCAGTTGCGATGACCTTTAATTTTTTATTGAATTTCTTTTGAATCTTTGCAATCATACCATCAGCCAAACTACTAAAGCCATATATGATGCCGCTACGCATACTTTCTACCGTATCTCTTGCAATTAATGTCTCTGGCCTCACTAGCTCGATCTTAGGTAAAAGTGCTGCCCTTTCCCATAATGCCTTTAATGAAATCTCTATTCCTGGAGTAATCAATCCGCCCAAATACTCATTTTTTGCAGAGACAATATCAAATGTTATAGCAGTTCCAAAATCCACTACAACTAAAGGGGCTTTATGGTAGCTAATTGCTGCATAGGCATTGACTAGCCTGTCTTGGCCTACTTGTTTTGGATTTTTATATAAGTTTTTAATGGGGGCCTTTATATCCTTACCTATAATATAGGTATCGATCTTGAATTTCTTCTTTATTAACTCTTCAAAGCTGACAGTGACTTGTGGTACTACGCTACAAATAATAGCAGCTTTTATTCCGCCTAATTTAATCTTTTCTCTGTCAAACAGGCTCTCAAGCATTAGCTGATACTCATCAGCAGTCTTTTGCTGGATTGTAGAGATCCTAAATTGATGCAGAAGCTTCTCTTGATTAAATCTAAATACACCTAAGGTTATGTTGGTATTGCCGATATCAACTGCTAATAGCATAGCTTATGCCATCCTTACATTGTCCACGCTTATAAAGCGCTCGGTTACTCCACTCTGATGCCTTAAGATGAGAGCGCCTTCTGAATCAAAATCCTGCACCTCTCCTTTAACTTCTCTATCTCCTAATATAATTCTTACCGGTTTATTTAAAAGACTGGAAAGCTGTTTAAATTCCTTTAATATTATATCTATTTTGCCGGAATTAAACAACATGTATTCTTTATCAAGATAGGTCAAAACTAACTTTAAGATCTCCTCATTCGAAAACGTTTTATGTAATTCTTCATATATTGAAGTTGCATTCGTTGGCAGGTCATGCCTTTTCATAGTATTATTAATTCCAACCCCAATAATCAGAAATTTTACATTTTGACCTACCGCATCAATCTCTGTTAAGATGCCGCAGAGCTTACGCCCCTTTGCAACTATATCATTTGGCCATTTTACTTGAGTAAGAATACCCAACTCTCTTAAAGACTTGGTTACTGCTACGCTTGTCATAAGCGTAATTAATCCAGCCCTATCAATTAATATATCAGGCCTTAGGATTATAGAAAAATAAATTCCACCTTTTGGCGAATACCACTTTCTCCCCAAGCGCCCCTTTCCCTTGGTCTGCATATTAGAAACTATAACCGTTCCCTCATATCTCTTATCTTCCAGGGCTAATTTCAAGGCCATATCATGGGTTGAATCAACTTCATCAAAATAATAGATCTTTCGGCCTATTATCTTTGCCTCTGTAAGTTTAGATGGGTGCTGCTTATCAAATAATCTTGTAATTCCTTCGTCCATATTAACTTATCTTTTTAGATTCTAATTTCTTCAATTCTTTAATCTTATCGCGAAGCTGTGCAGCTTTTTCAAATTGTAAATTACGGGCTGCGAGTTGCATTTCATATTCAAGCTCATAAATCATCTGACTAAATTCATATTCTTCGCCTTCAAGGCCTGCAAAATGCATAACTTCTTCTTCAGCCTTATATAATTCTTCTATTCCGTCTCTGACTGCCTTCTTTATACCTTGCGCAGTTATATTATTTTTCTGATTGTATTCAATCTGTTTCTTACGCCTTCTATTGCTCTCATCAATTGCCTTTTTCATTGAGTGAGTTACTGTATCTGCATACATAATAACTGTGCCATTAATATTTCTTGCAGCGCGGCCTGCTACTTGTATCAAAGAGGTTGCGGAGCGCAAAAACCCTTCCTTATCCGCATCAAGTATTGCCACAAGAGAAACTTCCGGCAGATCCAAGCCCTCTCTTAAAAGATTGATACCAACAAGACAATCAAATTCCCTAAGCCTTAAATTTTTCAGAATCTTTGTGCGCTCTATTGTATCTATTTCAGAATGCAAATACTCAACCTTAAGCCCTGCATCTTTTAGATAGCTTGCTAAGTCTTCTGCCATTCTTTTGGTTAACGTGGTGACAAGAATCCTTTCGTCTCTTTTACTGCGCATCTTAATCTGTTCAATTAAATCTTCGATCTGACCATTTGTCTCTTTTACAATAATCTCCGGATCTGGTAAGCCTGTAGGCCTGATAATCTGTTCAATAATTTTACCCTTGGATTTCTTAATCTCATAATCAGCCGGTGTTGCTGACACAAAAACAACCTGCCTTATAAGATCCTCAATCTCCTCAAATCTTAAAGGCCTGTTATCAAGGCAGGACGGCAATCTAAATCCATGTTCAACAAGAATAGTCTTACGCGCAAGATCGCCTTCGTACATACCTCTAACCTGAGGTATTGTTACATGTGATTCATCAATAATAGTTAAAAAGTTCTCTGGAAAATAATCTATGAGGCAATGCGGACGACTTGCCTGTTCGCGGCCTGAAAGATGCCTTGAGTAATTCTCTATACCATGGCAATACCCAATCTCCTTTAGCATCTCCATATCATATTTTGTGCGGCTCTCCAGACGCTGTGCCTCGAGTAATTTATTATTGCCTTTTAAGGATTTTAATCTATCATCTAATTCCCAGGAAATACTTTTTAAGGCTGCCTCAATCCTTGACTGAGAGACTAAGAAGTGCTTGGCTGGGTAAATACCGATTTTTTCTAATTCAAGCGTTGCGTTTGCGGTTATCGGATCAATCTGACTTATCTTCCTAACATTATCTATATCAAACTCAATTCTTAGTGCCCATTCCACATATGCAGGAAAAATCTCTACTGTGTCGCCTCTTACCCTAAATTTTCCTCTTGCGAACTCATAATCGTTTCTCTCGTATTGAATCTCTACTAATCTTTTCAGAAGTGCATCTCTATCTAATGCTTGTCCCTTTTCAATAAACACCATAATGTCTTTGTATTCATCTGGTGAGCCTAGATTATATATGCAAGATACAGAAGCGACTATTATGCAATCGTTTCTACTCATAAGAGAGCTTGTACTTGATAATCTAAGCATGTCTAGCCTTTGATTTATAGATGCATCCTTCTCGATATATGTATCAGTCTGAGGTATATATGCCTCTGGCTGGTAATAATCATAGTAGCTGACAAAATACTCGACTGCATTTTCTGGAAAGAATTCCTTAAACTCGCTATAAAGCTGGGCTGCCAAGGTCTTATTATGAGAAATCACCAGAACAGGCCTATTAATATTCTTAATGACATTCGCCAGACTAAAGGTCTTTCCCGAACCAGTAACACCCAAAAGGGTCTGGAATCTATTTCCAGATAAAATACTATTGGTTAATTGTTCTATTGCGCCTGGCTGGTCACCACATGGCTTAAAGGAGCTTTTAAGTTTGAAGGTTGACATAAAGCAAGGAAAGCTTATTTAATTATTTCTAAAGAGATATCTAAGCTAGGGGAAGAATGGGTCAGGCTACCAATTGAGATCATATCTACGCCAGTCTTGGCAATTGAGCGCACGTTAGAGAGCGTTACGTTGCCGGAAACTTCAAGTTTCGTTGTGCGTAGTGCGTAGTGCGTAGTGCGTTTTATTATAACTGCCTCTCTTATCTCTCTAAGAGTCAAATTATCCAACATAATAATATCAGGTTTCGCTTTAAGTGCTTCTTTAAATTTCTTTAAATTATCTACTTCTATCTCAATCTTTTTACCATTTAAATTCATTTGTTTTGCTTTTTCAATTATACGCTGTACGCTGTACGCACTACGCAGTACGCTAAGATGGTTATCTTTTATTAGTATCTGATCCGACAACGACATCCTGTGATTCACACCGCCTCCGCAGCGGACTGCATATTTTTGTAATGCCCGAAGGCCTGGTAAGGTCTTACGCGTATCAAGAATCTTTGTCTTGTAGGGCCTCACCTTATTAACAAAATCCCTCGTCTTTGTGGCAATACCTGATAGATGGGATAAAAAATTAAGGCTAACTCGCTCCCCGGTCAGTATACTCCTTGCAGCACCAGAAATCGTTGCCAGTACCTTGCCATTTTTAACAAAACTTCCATCTTTAACACAAGGAATAAACTTAATGCTTTTATCTAATGTAAGAAAAACAATTTTTACAATCTCCAAGCCGCATATTACACCATCTTGCTTAGCGCTAAGGCGGGCCTTGCACTTCAATTTATTATCAATAAGCAAATTTGAAGTAACATCTTGGCTTGCTATATCTTCCTTTAAAGCCTCTTTTATAAAGGTATAAATATTTTTCATTCTAACTCTTTTAAATTATTTTTAATTCTTGAAATTGCATCTTTTAACTCTTGCAATTTCACTTTTTCCTTTTCAACAACCTCAGAAGGAGCATTCTTTATAAAATTTTTATCTGATAGCTTTTTATTGGATGATTCAAATCGCATTTCGTAGCTATCTAATTGCTTTTGAAGGCGCTGCTTCTCTTTGTCAACTTGTATTATACCCCCTAAAGGAACAAAGATATTAATTTTATTAACAACGCTAGTAGCACATTTTTCTGGTTTTTTTATAGCCTGTTTAATATCTAAATTTCCAATCTTTGACAAGTTTCTAATAATGCTATTATTTTGAGTAATTATACTATTTAATTTTGTATCTTTTACTTCTAAGAGTACTACTATATCTTTTGCTGTCTCAATATTCCATTCAGCTCTGATATTACGAATAGCTACTATTATATCTATTATCACCTGCATATCACGATCAGCCTCTTCATCAATAAACTGTTCCTGCACATGCGGCAAAGGTTGATCCATTATGCTTGCAGCCTGAAGCCTGAAGCCTGAAGCCTGAAGCCTATGCCATATCTCTTCAGTCACAAAGGGCATAAACGGATGCAAGCACCTGATTGTTTTTTCTAAGATTTTATACATTATCAGCTGGTTAGTTTTCTCTTTTATATTAGGCTTAATAATCTCTAGATACCAGTCGCAATATTTATGCCAGAAAAATTCATAGAGAGTATTGGCAGCTTCATTAAAATTATAATTATCAATCGCCTTATTGATAGCTTTAAGCGCCTGATAAAATTGGCTTAAAATCCAGTTATTTGCTAAACCCAAACTATTATTCTTTGCAAATACACATAGATCCAGATTTACATCAGCCTCTAAGTTCATCATAACAAATCTAGAAGCATTCCAGATCTTATTGGCAAAGTTTCTACCCATCTCAAACTTTTCTTTGGCTAAAAACACATCCTGTCCGGTTGCAGTCAGTGAAATCAGGCTGAATCTAAGCGCATCTGCTCCGTATTCTTGTATTATCTCTAATGGCTCAATAACATTACCTAATGATTTTGACATCTTTTTGCCAGTCAAATCGCGCACTGTTCCATGAATATAGACATCCTTGAAAGGAATATCCTTCATAAACTCAATTCCAGCCATAATCATTCGCGCAACCCAGAAGAAGATTATCTCCTGAGCCGTGACGAGTACTGACGTAGGATAAAAATACTTTAAATCTTTCTCGTTGTGCGTTGTGCGTTGTGCGTTGTGCGTTGAAAATGGCCAGTAGAAGGTGGCAAAAGGCCAGA
>JBFZAD010000045.1:0-4621 GCA_041309125.1 Candidatus Omnitrophota bacterium | reverse complement strand
CCTGGCTATCTCAAGGCTTGAATCTTTATCAACACTAACAGAAAGAACCTTTGCTGAACGTTTAATAATTTTACTCAGCTCTTCCTCAGAATAAAAATCAAGGTGATGAAAAATTCCAAATCTATTTCTTAAAGGAGAGCTGAGAAGACCGCTTCTTGTTGTAGCACCTATTAAGGTAAAAGGCTTAAGGTTAAACTTGATAGTCTTTGCATACGGACCTTTATCAATAATAAAATCTATCTGGAAATTCTCCATGGCAGGATACAGGAACTCTTCGACTACCTTTGAAACCCTATGAATCTCATCGATAAAGAGTATGTCGCCTTTAGCTAGATTAGTAAGAATTCCTACCAGGTCCCCTGCCCTTTCTATTGCAGGACCAGAAGTTGATGTAATCTTGGCATTCATCTCATTACTAATTATATGAGCCAAAGATGTCTTACCCAAACCCGGGGGTCCAGATAATAAAACGTGCTCAAGCGATTCTTGTCTCTCTTTAGCTGCAGATAATGAAACCTTTAAGTTATCAATGATTTTTTCTTGACCGATAAAATCTTCGAACCTCGAAGGCCTTAAAGATAAATAAAAAAGTATATCGTCTTGGGTTTCTTCTGTTTTCTTTATCTCCTCTTGGCCAACTGAGAAATTATTGTGTTTTTCTATCATGCGGAGTTATATTTTCAGTATTTCTAAGGATAATAATATTTTCGAACAATCTACTTTGTTTAATGGTTATCTCTTTAAGCCTTATCAACTCTAATATAGCCAAAAATGTTGCTACTATCTCAAGCTTATTTTTACATTTGGTAAATATTTCAGAAAGATCCAGAGTTTCAGATTCTAGGAGTCTATGAAGAATCCAATGTATCTTTTCTTCTACGGTAAATTCATCCTTAATAACTTCATAAAAAAGCTCTTTGGGTACTTCCTTTAAGGCCTTTGAAAACGCGCTCAAAAGATCGAAAACGCTTGCTTCAAAATATACCTCGGTTTCACGGGGTTCTTGATTTTCACTTTTTGGCCTTACAAAGACATTTTTCCTTTCAGCTTCAAGCTGTTGTAGGCTCAGCGCCACCTCTTTAAATTTCTGGTACTCTAAAAGCCTGTCCATCAGTTCTTGTCTAGGATCAATCTCTTCTTGGTCCTTAGGTACTCCTTCTTGAGGTAAGAGCATCTTTGATTTTATCTGCATGAGGGTTGCTGCCATAACCAGAAATTCACCTGCTATATTTAGATCCAAGAGCTTCATTAACTCTAAATACTCAATATACTGTTCAGTTATCTTTACAATCGGGATATCGCAGATATTGAGGTGATCTCTTTTGACGAGATATAAAAGCAGATCTAGGGGCCCTTCGAATATATCTAGTTTAATCTTCATAAAAAATAAAAATCATATACTCAAGCTTAAAAGTTTTTTTACTTCAGCAATAGTTTTTTCAGCAATAGATGATGCACGGGCTTGGCCTTCTTTTAAAACATTTTCTATATATGCCTTATCATTTAAAAGTTTTTTTCTTTTGTTTTGTAATGGTTCCAACGTGCTTATTAGTATATCTGCTAATTTTTTTTTGCATTCAACGCAGCCTATTCCAGCCTTTTTGCATAGAGCCCTGACAGTCTTATCGATATCAGCCTCAAATGATGAATAATAAGGATACACATTGCACTCATCTGGATGTCCGGGATCTAGCTTCTTGATTCTTTTAGTATCTGTAACCATATTTGCAACTTTTTTTCTGATCACCTCAGGCGAATCTGATAAGTTTATAGTATTGTCGTAGCTCTTGCTCATCTTTCTGCCATCAGTACCTAATAATTTAGAAGTTTGCGTGAGGAGCGCTTCTGGCTCTGGGAAGGTTTGCTCTTTATAAAGAGAATTGAATCTGCGAACGATTTCCCTTGTTAGTTCTAAATGTGGCAGTTGGTCTTGGCCTACCGGAACACAATTAGCCTTATATATTAATATATCAGCAGCCTGTAAGACTGGATATCCTAAAAAAGCATAATTAGAAATATCTTTCCCCTTTACTTCCTTTAATTGGTCTTTATATGTAGGGCAACGCTCAAGCCACCCCAAAGGAGTAATACAAGAAAAAACCATGTGAAGCTCAATGTGTTCTTTTACCTGAGACTGGATAAATATTATTGATTTCTTAGGATCTATGCCACAGCTAAGCCAATCACAAACATTATCTATTATATTCTCACCAATCCCCTGCGGATTTTCATAATCACTCATAAGAGCATGCCAATCAGCTACCATAAATAGACAATCATAGCTATCTTGTAAGTCAACCCAGTTTCTTAACGCGCCTACTAAATGTCCGAGGTGCAACTTACCTGTGGGGCGCATTCCGCTTAGTATTCTTTTTTTCATTATAATATATTTCTTGCCTAAACTAATTTTCTGGCAATCTTTTCTGTCTGGTATGCCTCTATTATATCTCCTTCTCTTATGTCTACAAACCCACCCAGAGATATACCACATTCCATAGACTCTGATACCTCTTTAACATCATCCTTAAATCTTTTCAATGAAGATATCTTACCTTCAAATATTACCTGCTCACTTCTAACAAGGCTGACATCACAAGAACGAAGTACCTTACCCTTCTGGACAAAACAACCTGCAATCACCCCGGATCTAGACAGCTTAAAGACCTGTTTAATCAATACCCTACCTGTAAAAATCTTTTTTAACTTTGGCTTCAATAGACCCTCAAGGGCTGATGTCAGTTCATTTATCAACTCATAAATTACATTATATGTCCGGATTTGAACTCCTTCCGTATTTGCCTTTTCTTTTGCAGGCTCATCTGCTTCCACATGAAAACCAAAAATAAATGCATTGCATGCGGAGGCCAATATTACATCAGAGGTATTTATCAAGCCCACTGCACTATGTATGATATTAAGCTTTACCTCTTGGTTGGGGAGCTTATTCAATGCTTGCACTGCAGCCTCTAAAGAGCCTTGCACATCTGCCTTAAGGATAATATTTAATTCCGATATCTTGATGCCGTCCTTTATTTGAGATGAGATCTCTTCTAATGTTATTTTTTTCATTGAGGCAATCTCTTTGAGTTTTTCAAGCTCTTGACGCTTGATAGATATTTCTCTTGCGCTCTTTTCATCGTCTACAACATAAAACTCCTCTCCTGACTGCGGCGTTCCGGAAAGACCTAATACCTCAATAGGGTCAGAAGGAAGTGCTGTCATTTTTTGCTTTGAATGCTCATCAAACATAGCACGAATCTTACCATAGTATCTTCCAACAAGCACTATATCATTTACATGCAATGTCCCATTTTGCACAAGAAATGTTGAGACTGGGCCTCTTCCTTTTGAAATCTTTGATTCGATTACAACGCCGCTTGCCTTTCTGTCAAAGTTAGCCTTAAGCTCTAACATCTCTGATTCTAAAATAATCATCTCAAGCAACCCCTCTATCCCCTGGCCGGTCTTGGCAGAGACACCCACAACAATAGTCTTGCCACCCCAATCCTCTGATAAGAGATTTAACCCGGCTAATTGTTTTTTTACCTTGTCAGCATCAGCGCCTGGTTTATCTATCTTATTTAAAGCTACCAAAATTGGGACTCCTGCAATTCTAGCATGATCAATCGCTTCTATAGTCTGGGGCATAACACCATCGTCAGCTGCTACAACAAGCACAACCAAATCAGTCGCCTTAGCTCCTCTTGCCCTCATTTCAGTAAATGCTTCGTGACCAGGCGTATCTAAAAATGTTATCTTGCCTCTTGGAGTTATAACCTCATATGCTCCTATATGCTGAGTTATTCCTCCATATTCTTTGGCTGCTATATCGCTCTTTTTTATTGCGTCTAAAAGAGATGTCTTTCCATGATCAACATGCCCCATAAGAGTGACTACAGGATGCCTTAGTTTTAAAGAGCTCGGGTCATCTTGCTTTTTATGTTCTTGCACTATCGCCTCTTCCTGGGTAGGCAACTCCTTAGCCTTGAAATCAAACGCCTCCTCTAATTTAGAAATTATAGCCTTGTCTAAAGGATTATTGAGGCTTACCATCATGCCCATTTCCATTAATTTTTTAATAAGAGTACTGGATTTTTCCTGCAATTTTATAGATAGATCTTTTACTGTAATAGGAATATTAATCTCTATTTCTTTCTTAACCTTTATTTCTTTAATCTCTTGTTGAGGTATTTGATATTTTTCTTCTGTCTTCAGTTTAGGCTGGATTTTAAGTATCTTAATTTTCTCTTGAGGCCTAATGATCTTTTCAGTAATAATTTCTTTTTTCGCAATTTCAACTGTCTGAGTAGGGTTCTGCGCAACAGCCGCTGTCTTAACTTTAGGTTTAGAGATAATCTTTTTTTCAACCTGCTTTTCCTTTTTTATTTTAGTAGGTTGCCTAGACTTAACTGCATTTTCCTTCTTAACAATAGTCGGCTTCTTAACTCTTTCTTTTTTTTCTAACACAGGACTAGATTTTACCTTTTTTATCTTTTTAATAACCATACATTAGCTCTTTTTTATTTTCTTATTTACCTGGTTAATAATTTTTTCTGCCTTGACCTTACCAATGCCTTTAATTTTACAAAGCCCCTGCACTCCGGCCTCGCTAATTTTTTCC
>JBFZAD010000044.1:0-2715 GCA_041309125.1 Candidatus Omnitrophota bacterium | reverse complement strand
GGTGTTCAAGGTAGGGTTAGGTTACAAGTAAGGAAGAAGGATGTTCAAATTGCTCTTGAATTGCTCAGAGTATTAGATGAGCCAATTGGTGAGGCTGATAATTCCAATGGAGAGCTAAAGGATAGAGAATCAAGTTTTTTCTTTCCATTTGGATTAATCATTGGAATAATCTTAGTTGTCATTTTGATATTCTTATCAATGCCAGTGATAAAACGGCAATTTGTTCATTCAAATAAGCTGAGAGAATGGGATCGTAATAGAGATGGACAAGCAGATGCATGGGAAGATTCTAAAGGGAACATAATAAAACGAATTATGGATTCAAACTTTGATGGTAGACCAGATTATTGGGGTTATTTGAAGAATTCTTTAGTAATGAGAGAAGAATTTGATAGCAACAAAGATGGTAAAGTAGATATGTGGAAATATGATGAGCCACTTGGTGAACTATCAAGATCTGAAGGAGATAGGAATCACGATGGCAAAGTTGATTATTGGATAATTTATGCTAAATCAGACATGATTAAATTTACCGCAGATTGTAACTGGAATGGTCGTATTGATACTTGGGGTGTTTATAAGGATAATGAACTAACAGAATCTAATATTTCTTACTTAGAGGATAAAGTTGTGGATAAACAAATATCTTATAAAAATGGATTACGAAACAAAGAGTCATATGATTATAATAGAGACGGACAATTTGATGAAGTTGTATATTTAGATGAATTTGAGAGGCCTGTAAGAACTGAAAAAATAGCTCCGCAAGAATGAAAAGATATTCATTAAATTCGCGCGGATTCGCGACTTTACGCTGTACGCCGTACCTGCCTGCCGGTAGGCAGGCGCACTACGCCGTACGAAACGTGTGACCTTGTGATTTTGTGACCCAAATAGCTAACATTCTTCATTGACAATGTTTACGCAATATGGTACACTTATAATGGAGGTGATTTGATATGGTTAATACTATTTCAGTTAGAGAGCTTAGGCCAAGACTAGCAAGTGTCTTAAAGAGTATGCATGATAGGTTTGATAGATATATCATAACAAAGAGGGGCCAACCTGAAGCAGTGATTATGAATATAGAAGATTATGAAAGTATTTTAGAAACTATGGAAATTCAGTCTGACAAGCCACTCATGCGAAGAATAAAAAAGGCTGAAGAACAATTAAAAGGAGGTAAAGGAATTACTTTAGAAAAGGCTAGGAGGGAGCTTGGCCTTGTATAAGATTATTCTCCTTCCGCAAGCAAATAAATTTTATAAAAAAATATTCATAACTAATAAAGAGCTTTTTTCCCGTATTGATAATGCAATAGAATCGTTAAAGACAAACCCTTTTCTTGGTAAACCCCTCAAAGATAGACTAAAAGGTAAATATTCATTACGCGTAGGTGTTTATAGAATTATTTATTCTATTGAGAAACACGAAATAACTATTTATATATTAGATATTGGACATCGAAGAGAAGTTTATCATTGATAACCTTTAATACAGTACTTTGTAGAAAAACATAACTTAGAAGGAGGAGCTATGGAAATGGAAACATTAGAGCCAATCATAATGCAGCATTCGTTTTTTAAGGACTTGCCGTCAAAGTATATTGATTTTATTGTTGGTTGTGCAATGCACAAGGTATTTAAGGAGGGAGATGTTATTTTAAATGCCGGCGATGAGGCAAACAAATTTTATCTGATTCGTAGTGGCAGGGTAGCAATATACATAGATAAACCTCGAGACATTACCTTACAGACTCTCCAGCAGGGTGATATATTGGGATGGTCATGGCTTATACCTCCGTACCTGTATCGTTTTAGCGCAAAGGCATTAGAACCCACGCGCGTTATTACCTTAGATGGAAAATGCTTGAGAGAAAAATGTGAAAAAAATTCCGATTTAGGTTATGAATTATTAAAAAGACTCGTCAGCGTCTTTGTCCAGCGCCTCGAGGCAGCCCGCCTGCAGCTAATTGATATTTACAATATTAATAATGAATAAGATGTATCTTACGCTGTACGCATTACGCACTACGCTGTACGAAACATATAAATAATGAATAATAAAACTAAATTTACTCAGCTAAAAAAGGTTTTTGAACGGCTGCATGGACCAAAGGGATGCTTATGGGATAGACAGCAGACACATAAGAGCCTACTTCCTTATTTAAAAGAAGAATCATTAGAGTTTATTGAGACAGTTAGAAAAGGCACCTATCAGCATATGAAGGAGGAGCTAGGAGATATACTATTACAGGTAATGTTTCATTCCCAGATTGCAAAGAAGAATAAAAAATTTGATGTAGAGGATGTCATTGATACGCTAATAAGAAAACTAAAACGCCGCCATCCCCATGTATTTGGCAATGTAAAAGTCAAATCAACTAAAGATATAGCCAGGAATTGGTACAGAATTAAAGCAAAAGAAAAAAGAAATAATAGTTAAATATTACGCGGTACGCACAACGCATTACGCAATACGAATCATTTTCTTCCAAAAAAATGCTTGACAAAAGCTAATTTTTCCATATAATCAATAAGTGCCGCAAGGCTTATTTTTTTCCGCTATAATTAGCACTCTAATAGTTTAACTGCTAATTTTAAATACCAATCTAAAAATTTAAAAATAACTAAGAAAGGGAGGTGTGTATA
Organism: Candidatus Omnitrophota bacterium; assembly: GCA_041309125.1. GTDB lineage: Bacteria > Omnitrophota > Gorgyraeia > Gygaellales > Gygaellaceae > JBFZAD01. The sequence continues at coordinate 64 of JBFZAD010000044.1, read as the reverse complement.
TGAAGATTCAACCTTTAGGTGACAGGGTAGTTCTGAAGCCTTTAGAGGCGCAGGAAAAGACAAA
>JBFZAD010000043.1:0-6017 GCA_041309125.1 Candidatus Omnitrophota bacterium | reverse complement strand
AAATACTCCTTTAACTGCCGGATTCTGATGGTGCGGAAATGAAATACCGAAGCAGCAAGCAGTATCGATACGCCTGCCTTAACCACTGCATCGTAGAAATGCTCGAGCCTTCCCGCTCCGCCAGAAGCGATCACGGGTACTTTTACCGCATCTGCAATCGCCTTTGTAAATTCCAAATCGTATCCCTTAAGCGTCCCATCGCCATCCATGCTAGTCGGCAGAATTGCCCCTGCCCCCAAGCTCTCGCATTCTCTTGCCCACTCAGCTGCATCTTTACCTACTGCCTTGGTTCCCCCTGCTACGACCACATCAAATCCGGATGACATAGCTGGGTTACGCTTACCGTCAATGGCTATCGTAATAGTCTTTGAGCCGAATTTCTTTACGGCACTTTTAATAAGCGAAGGGTTCTTTACTGCCGCACTATTCATTGAAACCTTACTTCCCCCTGCCTTTAATACTAGCTCTATATCCTCTAAGCTGCCGATACCGCCGCCAACAGTAAGCGGAATCGAAATAACCGATGAAACATTCTTAACCCACTCAAGGCGCGTCTTTCTATTCTCTAATGTTGCAGCGATATCAAGCATTGCCAGCTCATCAGCGCCCTCCTCTTGATAAAACGCGGCATTCTTTACCGGATCTCCGGCATCCTTGAGGTTAACGAAATTAACACCCTTGACTACCCTGCCATCCTTCATATCAAGGCAAGGCATTATTTTTACTGGTTCCATAACTCTCCTTTTTTAAAATTATTCAATATTGTCACAAAGTCATATGTCGTGTTGTGCATATTGCGTACGGCTCAGCGAGCTTGCAGAACGACATGCCTCAAGCCTGATAGCATGCACAGGCAGAAGAACCTTACTGCAGTGGATTTAAAATTTTTTGTTAATCGTCAATCCTAATGAATTTACCTTTTGTAAATACGTGACATCATTGATAGTGCGCTCGCCGTATGCAAAGGCATAATTAAAATCCAAGCACCAATTATTCTTGAGCTTCCAACCAATACCGATTATGCCATTATGCCTGTCAACATCAGGAATATCGGAAAAACTTACGGATTTATCCTGAAGAGATGCTTCGTCAAAGAAATATCCGCCTCTGAGAACCACGCTATCACTTAGCTTGTATTCAGCGCCAAGCCGGTAACGATTCGAATCCTCCCACTCCATTGAATAATCTTTATTAGTCAATGCAGAGCCCTGTTTATCATAAGTTATATAGGTTTTAAACTTAGACCAGTTTGTCCTTTGAAAATCGCAGGTCAAAGTTACCTTTTTGCTGGGAGCATAAGATAGACCAATGCCCCAAGTTGACGGCACCCTGAATCTCTGCTTAAAATCGCTCGATTCATTTAGACTGGTTAGACTCAATGTTGTATCTGCGTTTCCTTTTAGCTTAATGGCGCTTCCGCTCCTGTAAACTCCACCCAGGCTAAAGGTATCGCTGATTTTGTAAAGCAGGCCAAAGATACCCTCTGCATCAAATCCATCACAGAAAGACTCAAAATCCCAGGCATAATCGCTGATGCCGGAATTAGCAACGGTCTTCTCTGCGCTATAATCTATACTCCCATACAAAAGTCCAAGCCCGGCACCTACAAATAATTTTTTGTTGATTTCTTTAGCCAATGAGAAATTAAAACAGTTGAGAACCAATTTCTGAAAAAGCTTGGCATTGATAGAACCCGCTCCGTATGAAATAGTATCTTCCCAGTCAAAATAATAAGACACAGGTGTATAATACCCCACAGCAAATACAAATTCCTTTCCCTTCCAGCTTGCCCCAAAGCCATTGGGTAGAAAGAAGTTATAATCAACCCGCTCTTTGTTAAATCTCGTTGGCTCAAGGCCGGTATACTGCGCAAAGGTATCTATCTGAAATTTGGTATCCATTTGTGCAGGCAATAAATTAGAGAGCGAATTTGCGTCTTTTAAGACCGGGGTTGGACAAAAGAATTCAATTCCCCATTCACTGAACTTTAGCTGGGCTAACCCGGCAGGATTCCAGTAAAGCGCGGTCCAATCATCAGCCAAGCCTATAAATGCCCCGCCCATTGCCTGCGCACGCGTTCCCAGGCCTCCCCATTCATATGCACCGGCATACAAATTCACGACTGAAATCCTGAAAATTACTGTTACAAGAAGCAAAATCAAAAATATTTTTTTTGACATAGCCTCTCCTATTTTAAGGCCACACGTTTAATATTATTCTGCGGGACAGCTTCCCGAACAACTCGCCTGCCTGTCGAAGTCAGGGAAAGCGTCTCTAGGAACGCAAAAGAGCTGAATATCACTCAATTGGCCCTGATCTATTAAAAGGAAAGTAAATTTTGAATGCCTTGCCTTCAATATTTTCTTTAGGAACAAATCCAAAGTATCTGCTATCTTGACTAGCATTACTATTATCTCCTAAGACATAGTAGCTATTATTCGGAACTTGTATTGCTTTTCCTTCCTGAGCGTATTCCCCCTTATTATAATAGTATATATTACTAAAAATAACAGGATCTTGAAGTTTAATTCCATTAACAATAATTTGACCGTCTTTTATCTCAACCATTTCACCAGGTAAACCTACTAGCCGTTTTACAAAGATTTTTCTTGGATCTTTTGGATATTTAAAAATAATAACATCTCCTCTTTTTGGTTCTGATTTTTTATAAATTGCTTTATCAACTAAAATCTTATCACCTACCATTAAAGTAGGCATCATTGTTCCTGTAGGAAGTTTAAACGCCTGAACCACATTATTTCTAAAATAGTTAGCGACCAGCTGCTGGGGATGGAAGACAAATAGAAAGAAGATAATGCCGGTTACTATCACAATTCTTTTACCCGTAGTTATATTCCTTTTGAGATTATTGTTGATATTATATGCCTTTGCACACAGATAAGCATCTGCAAGAACAAAGATTCCAAAAATTGCAAGTATACCTAGTGGAATCAGCATAAACACATTAGTCTTTGTTGTTGGATTTAAAAAATAGGTGAACATAATTACTGCGGATATTATTGGAATAATGAGAAATGATATTCCTCTTTTGATCCTACCGGCATACATCTGCCCTAATCCCGTTAAAATGATAGACAGAAACAAGGCCAATAAAGGCTCTTTTGGTTTTAGATTGTTCATATTCATTCCCTTTCTATTAAAAATAATGATTAACCGATTATTTACCGAACAACTCCAGGGACAGCTTCCTGAGCAACTCGCCTGCCTGCCGAAGGCAGGGAAAGCGTCTCCGTGCGGCCATAATTATTCTTTCAAATTCTTTATATTTAGATTAAGAAATTTTTCTATCGCCTTTACTGTCTCATCCTTGAATTTAGGAGGACTTTGCGCTATCCACATAGTGAAATTATAAAGTTGCTGCGTGTCTATTTTTATCCATTTTTTATTTTTGTACAAAAAGACAAACAAAGTTGTCATTGCAATTCTTTTATTGCCGTTCTGAAACGGATGGTTCTTAATCATAAGATAGAACAAAATTGCAGCTTTAGAGACAAGGCCTTTATAAAGATTTTTCCCTGAAAACTTCTGAAAAGGCATAGCCATGCAACTCTCCAGGATATTTGGAAAGCGTGTAGCATAATCAGGAATCGGCTCATTAAAAGACATTATTTCTTTAGCTAATCTATGAGCAAGATATTCTACATCTGTTATGTTAATCGGCCTCATTACTCTCTTCCTAAGAGTTTTAATACTTCTCCATATTCTGCCACTGTCTTCTTAACTGCCCTTTCAATCTCTTGTTTATCCTTGTCGCTTAAGGATTTTCCCAGAATGCCGCCAATAGATTCCTTAGGGATGGCATAGCTTCTGCCTATCCTTATAGCCTTTATTTGGCCCTTTTTAACCTTATTATAGACTGCTATCCTAGAGATCCCTAATAAATTTGCTAATTCCTGGATAGATATGAATTCTTGTTCTTTCATCTTCGCTTAACCTTTTTAACTGCAATTAGTTATTAATGTTAACTTAATATATATAAGTTAACAATTGTTAACTTAATAATACAAGCTTAACATTAATTTCTTAAAAAGTCAAATTTTATTTTCCTAGACAACCAGACCACTTAAGAAGTAGTCAGGTTATATTCAGCAGCTCATCGCCGCCTAGCAACATGAAACCCCAAAAGTCTGAATCGTCCATATCGCTGCTTTTATAACTTATTTATTCCCAATTGCAAAAACTTCAAGTTAACTCTCAGGTACGCTTTCCCTAACAACTACAGGGACAGCTTCCCGAACAACTTGGAAAGCGTCTCTAAGAATCCCTTTTTTCCCCACCCAACAATCCATAGTCTCCCAGCGAACGAGGACAGCTTTTAGGTTGGATGAATAGGGTAGCTATTGAGCAAGTTTTTTCAATGAGTCTTTAACGTTCTGAGAGGTAAGATTGTCACCCTTCTTAATGCTAATTTCTAAAGCCTTGTCCAGATACTCCTTTGCCTTCTTATCATCACCTAACTTATGGTAGGAATTGCCAATAACTACATATGTCTGCTGCTCATAATCAGATGATAGCTCCAGAGATTTCATTGAAACATTTATGGCCTCATTGTAATCTTTTTTTGTATAATAAGCAACTCCGATCAAATTATATAATAGCGAAGATTGGCTTGGAACATTCTTAATGCCATTATTATAAGCATCTATTGCTTTTGCGTACTCACCAATACCAAAATAGTAATTTCCTAAAACAATATACGCTTCAACACAACTTGGGTCAGAACTAATAGCCTTCTCCGCAGAAACAATTGCCTTACCTATTTGAAAATCAGCAAGATATTTATTGCCTTCTATTAAATATTGTGCCGCCTCAGCAGAACAGTCCTTCCGTTCTTCACCTCTAGCCTCTGAAAAGAAACAAGTTATCAATGCTATACAGATAGCAAAAACTAAGTATTGTGATGATAAATTTTTCACATCCCCTCCTTATTATCTTCTTAAGTTTCTTAATATCACGCATTACGCTGTACTCAGTACACACTACGCAATACACTAATAATTATACCACTCTCTCCACAAAATTAAACCTGAAATTTGATATAGAATAGGAAAATAAGGCGGGGTTGGGATACTTACGCTTCTAGACAGGATATTGAAAATTATGAGCAAGGGTGGGATTATTGCTTACGGAATTTTGCAAAATACTTCCAGAAGAAATAATATAATAAGACATAAATTGTTATAAATAAAATAATCCTAAATATGGGGCTAGAATTATAAAACATAATGAATGATAAGTATACTGCTAAAGGAGGCATTACGATTAATAATAATCGGCTTGGAGAAATAAGCCATAATTCATAATTGCATTTACATGAGCTATTTTTAGAGGAATATTCACCTTCTGACCAAAGTCTCCACGAAACATAGATTAGATTACTAAAACAAGGAATTTCATTATTGCAATAAGAACAACGTGCCATTGATTCTCCTTTTCTCCCCACCCAAACATCCATAGTCTCACAGCGAAGAAGGGCAGCTTTTAGGTTGGGTGTATATTCTATTAGATAGAACATCTTAATAATATAGAAGTATGAATGGAATCAAGGCTAAAATACATGCTATTAATAAGCCTATGGCAAAAGATTTTTGTCTTTCCCAGAATATAAATACTAATACGGCTGGCACTGAAATACAGAACAATGCAAAACTAAGGGCTTCAAATAAACTCCTTGAGGCAACATACCCAATTATCCTTAGAATCAATACTGCAAATTTACTAAAGATAGCTGTAAGAAATCCTCCAATAGCATATCCTATAATTCCCTTTGATATCGTCTTTAAAACTAAGCTAGAAAACTTTCCTACGTAAACACCAACTATAGCAATAATTAATGAAACTATGAAAATAATTAAACTATATTTTTTAATAATTATCTCGTTAAATTCCCTACTTCTTATAAGGTTAACACTGGATTCGACAGAACTAAAAATATTGCAATATATGATAATTAACGAAATACCAAAACAGAAAGCAAAGAAATATCCTATAACAAG
>JBFZAD010000042.1:0-2887 GCA_041309125.1 Candidatus Omnitrophota bacterium | reverse complement strand
AGACCGCAACCAATACCAAATATTACCTGCCCCTTGCGTGTTAATGGCGAAGTAACATAATCAGTTGCCATAAAAAACGCACCCAATATTAATCCACCTGCTAAGATATGAAAAAGCCAATAACCACTAAATAACCCCTTGGACCCAAATGCAAATGTAAATAACCCTGTTGTGAGAATATAAGTTAATGGAATATGCCAGGATATATACCCCTTAATTAACAAAAAGACCGCGCCAATAATAAGCGCTAATATACAAACCTCTCCAATACAGCCGCCGCGCTTGCCTAAAAACAAATCTAAATAATTTAAATTTTCAATTATCTTTGCCTCTTTTAAGATTCCTAATGGAGTTGCGGCAGTAACTGCATCATAGGTCATTGGCCTTATAAAGCTCGTCATATATTTAGGCCAGCATGCCATCAAAAAAACTCTTCCTACTAAGGCAGGATTAAAGATATTCTGGCCCAGGCCTCCAAAGATCTGCTTTCCTATGGCAATTGAGAAAAAAGAACCGATTATCGGCAGCCAAAGAGGAACTCCGGGTGGCAGATTATATGCAAGAAGCAGCCCTGTTAAAAAAGCACTCCCATCAAAAATTGTAAGCTTTCTCTTTGTCAGAATCTGTAATACTGCTTCGCTCAATATTGCTGAAATAAGCCCAACGGCAATAACAATAAATGCGCTCAAACCAAAAATGTATACTCCTGCAATACCAGCCGGGATTAAAGCAACAACCACATACCACATAATTTTATTTATTGATTCATCTTTATGTAGGTGTGGAGAGGTTGAAACAACAAACTTTGTCTTTATCTCGCCTTTTTGATTATTCATTTTTTATCAACTCTTTTATCGCCTTGGCCTTTTCTTTGATAGAATTTTTAACTGCATTAGAGGAAATTGTCGCGCCGGTAATTGCATCAACTTGTTGAATTTCTTCAATTTTCTTTTTCGAGAATTGACTGAAGAAAGAAGCCTCCGTAACCCTAGTGCCCAATCCGGGTGTTTCATTTTGACTTATTATCTTAATAGATGTAATCTCTCCTTCTTTAGTCATCCCCACTATTGTTTCTATAGTGCTTGAATAACCCTTGCCAGATGCCTTAAAAGCAACGCCTATGAACCTACCACCGCCATCTAAGGCCTTGTAATAAAGCACTTCTTTACTTTCTGATTCTACTTCTTCAAAATTTTCTGCAAGAGGCATAACCTCTTTAAGCCCTGCCTGTTCCTCTCCTTGAGCCTGGGCAATGATCCTTGCCTTGGTCAAAGAATTCATTCCTGCTAAAAGGCCACTTGCAACTAAACATATAATTCCCAAAATTAAACCATAGCGTATCATTTCTTTCATCTATGAACCACCGCCTTTGCCTTTTTTATGGACTGGACCATCATCCTGTTTGAAGGGCAGACATAATTACAGCATCCGCATTCTATACAGTCAAACACACCAAAACCCTTGGCCTGCTCCCACATCTCTTTCTCAGATGCCAAATTTATCATGCAGGGCATAAGGCCTACTGGGCAAACGCGTATACATGCGCCGCAGCGAATACAGAACTTTTCTTCAAGAATCTTTGACTCTTCCTCGCTTAATAGAAGTATTCCATTAGTTGATTTAATTACAGGGACCATATCGGTATATTGCGCCAAGCCCATCATCGGCCCACCAACAATAATCCTGGCTGGTTCTTTTTTTAAAGGAGCGCAGGCGTCAATCAGATTTTTTATAGGAGTGCCTACCTTGGCTAAAATATTTTTAGGATTAGAAACGCAATCTCCAGTTACTGTCACCACCCTTTCGTATAAGGGCTTATTTAAATAAACTGCCTCATAAATTGCAAATACAGTTGCTACATTATGGACTACTATTCCGATATCGAATGGTAACTTGCCTCTTGGAACCTCTTTGTTTAAGATACTTTTTATCAGCTGCTTTTCTCCTCCCTGCGGGTACTGTGCTTTTAAGACTCGTAGTGCGTAATGCGTAGTGCGTAGTGCGTTATTAAAAAGTTCTATCGCCTGAGGTTTGTTATCTTCTATACCGATAAAAACATTCTTTACTCCTAATACCTTTACTACCAACTCAAGGCCCTTGAGAATTTCATCTGTCTTTTCAATCATCAGCCTATAATCACTTGTCAAATACGGTTCGCATTCAGCACAATTCAAAATAAAAGTATCCACTGGCTTAGGCGGCTTAAGCTTTATATGCGAAGGGAACGTTGCTCCTCCCATTCCCACAATCCCCGCCTCAAATACAATGTTACGTATTTGATCTGAGGTTAATCTCTCAATATCACCGGATAACCGGATAACCGGATAACCGGATAACCGGTCTTGTCCATCATTCTCAACCACAATCGTCTTGCACCTATTTATGACAGGATGCGGCCAATCCACAATACCTGTAACCTTACCAGAGATAGATGAATGTATCGGGCTAAATATCCCGCCTTGTCCAGTTGCAATCTGCTGACCTATATTAACAGAATCTCCTATCTTAACAATAGGTTCGCATATCTTGCCTAAATGCTGACTAAGAGGTATGTAGGCAATCTTTGGAGGCGGTAGAACTTCAATCCTTGCCTCTTCTGTTAAATGCTTTTCTTCTTTTATTTCTATTCTATCCACTCTAAGCTCTTTCTCCTTATTAAAAAGAAAACTCCAGTAATTATAATTATTAACCCCGATGAAGTCAATATATATTCATGAGGTATGTGGTTTGCAAGACGGCTTGAGATGAGCATAAATATGACAACACCAAGGTGAGAGAAGATATCCATCGAGCTAAAGACCTTGCCCATCATATTATTATCGCTTACCTTATGTATAATGGTATTACAGATTATTATAATTGGCGCGTTAACAAGACCTATAACAAA
>JBFZAD010000041.1:0-3804 GCA_041309125.1 Candidatus Omnitrophota bacterium | reverse complement strand
ATCAGATTGCCATTTTCTAGACTTAGAAATACTTTTTGAAAACGATGATTTTATAGCTGTTAATAAACCTGCGGGCTTGGCATCTATCCCAGAAGGCATTAAAAAAAATGATTCTCTTTTGTATATCTTGCAGAAGATATTTGAAAAGAAAATTTATGTTGTGCATAGGCTCGATAAAGAGGCTAGCGGAGTCATTATTTTTGCTAAGAACGTTGACTTTCATAGATATCTTAATATTCAATTTGAAAAAAGGAAGATCGAGAAGGTCTACACTTTATTGGTCTCGGGAATTATTGAGCAGGATAAGGGTATAATAGATAAGCCCATTCGAGAATGTGGCTCAGGAAGAATGGCAATAGATTTAAATAGAGGTAAACCAAGTATAATCAGGTATGAAGTTATGAAAAGGCTTAAGGGCTATACCTTGGTTGAGGCATATCCTTTGACAGGAAGGCGCCATCAGATAAGGGCACATTTTTATCACATAGGCCATCCAATTTTAGGAGACCTAAGATATGGCAAAAGTCTTGAACAGAAAAGATTCCCCAGGCTTATGCTGCACGCAAATAATATTAGATTTAGCTTGGGAAATACAAAGAAAATAAATATTATTTCACCCCTGCCGAGTGCATTTCGGGATTTATCAGAGATAATATAAAAATACTTGACATTTATAGAAATAGTCTTATAATTTTTACATTGTATATTAAACAAGGAAATCGAGAGTAAAGATGTTTGCCCTACATTCAGACCTACCAATAGGTAATTTTTCCAATAAAGCAAGTTTATTTAATTTATTATTAGAGGAATTATAATTATGTTTATTAATTTGGTTTTGTTTGTCTTTCTATATGCCGCCATATATTCGTTATTGAAGAACAGGCATGTAGAAGGTAGGAATTATTGAAGATAATTAGATATATAATATAAAAGGAGGTGATTAGAATGAAAAGAGTAGTATTTTCTTTTTTGTTTTTTGTTTTAGCAACCTTGGTTTTGACTAATTATGCAGTTTGTCAAGACGCACCAGTGGCACAAGAAGCTCCAGCAGCACCAGAAATAGCAGCAGAACCTATTGTAGAGACGCAGACTATTTCAGGAATAGTTATACTTGCGGACGAAAATGCAAATTTACTGATAGTCAAAGAAGCGCAGGATCCCACAACAGAAGCCTCTAAAGAAATAGCAGTAACTGTTATGCCTTCAACTTCAATTGTAAAAGGCGATCAGATAGCTAAGTTCTCAGACATAGCTGTTGACAGTCAGGTAACTGTTGAATTCCAGATGAATAAAGATGGAGTAGCAGAGGCAATTTCTATACAAGTAAAATAGCTACCCATATAATATAAAATGGGAATAGAAAGGAGGGTTAAACCTTCTTTTCTATTCCCAAAATAGAAAAGGAGCAATTAGTATTTATATGATAAGAAATAGTATCATTCTAATTTGTTTTTTGCTGGTAATAAGTGGTTGTTCAACTACAAATAAGTATACAGAACTTAATACGAGGGTATTGGATTTAGAGAATAGATTGGTTGAAATTGAGAAATCACAAGGCCAGCCCGTTTCAAATGAAGCAGACTTTACTGACTATAAAGAGTCCTCTATCGCTCCATCTGTATTAACCAAAAAGGATATCCAAAAGGCTTTAAAGAGTGCTGGTTTCTACAATGGCAAGATAGACGGTGTTTTAGGGAAGGAAAGCAGAAGGGCCATAAGAGAATTTCAGACGGCTAACGGACTTTCGCCGGATGGGATAGCCGGTAAGGAGACCAAGGCAAGGCTTTCAAAATATCTAACGCAGTAATATTACGGAGAACATCGATGAACAAAAATATATATTCTGTTATCATTATATTTTCTATTGTTGGAATATTCCTGATTTCTGGATGTGCTAAAAAAGAGGCAGCTGACTCAGACTTTACGCCCCCTGAAGATGTTTCTACAATTACTTCTTCTGTGTCTGGACAGGATGCTATGCAAGAAGGTGTAGCACAGCAAGTTAATACGCAGGCTGAGGGTGTTTCAATTTCACAGGATGCACAAATACCTCAAGAGACAACTTCTGCAATTGAGCAACAAGCTTCTATAGATACACAGTTTCCTTTACCAACGCCTATAATACAGGAGGCTTTAAAGAACTGTGGCCTTTATAGTGGAGAAATAGATGGTAAGCTCGGACCTATGACTAAGAAGGCAATTGAGGATTTCCAAAGGAATAATGGCCTTGAGATTGATGGCAGGGTAGGCCCTAAGACATGGCAGAAGTTAAGCGCATATATTAATAGCCCTATGGCTCAACCACAAGCAGGTTTGGGAGAATAGTCAAAATTATCATGAATATCAAATTTTCAAAGTTAAACTTAATTTTATTAGGTACTCTTCTTTTCTTTTGCTCAAATATTAAGATAGGTTTATGCAAGGATAAAAATGAGCGTCGTGAGCAAGAGATGAAGGAGCTTCAAAAGAAATTCACTTGGTGGCCATCCGATGCAAAGCCAGCTCCTGTAAAAGATGATGTGCGCGGTGGTTACTGGTGGTGGCCAACAGAACCCGGCAAGGTAACGCCCTGGGGAAACAGAGGATACATATATGTGTATAAAATAATCTTTGATTACAAAGAAGAAGAGTTACCCCCTCCAAAGCCGCAGGAGCTTAGGCCGTCACTACTGATTAAGAAGATAATTAAGAATGTCAAGATTCTATATGATTTTGATAAGTCAGAGCTAAGACAGGATGCAATTAAGATACTTAAAGACGCAGTTAATACTTTGAAAAAAAATCCAGAGGCCAGTATTCTTGTCACAGGAAACTGTGATATAAGGGGCTCTGAAAAATATAACGAGAAATTAGGCAGGCGTAGGGCAGAGGCAGTTAAGAGCTTTATGCTTGAAAATAACATTAAAGAAGACCGCATTAAGATTATAAGCAGGGGCAAGCTGGATGCAATTGCACCGATAGGTGATCTTGTGGGTATGCAGAAGGATAGAAATGCACAGTTTATGATTGCAGAGGTTGAGGAGGTTATGATTCCTTACGCAGGGGATACACTTGATTCATCTGGAGCAGTGAAAGAAGTACAACCAGAAACAGAAGTTGTAAAAGATGAATCCCAAGATTCGGACTTTTTACTCAAAGATGCAACCAAGGTAGAAGAAGGCAAATACCTTATACAGCAGGAAGAGATAGTAGAGAGCGAGGTAAAGGTTTCAACAAAAGAATACAGAATAAAAAAGAACGATTCTCTTTGGAAAATAGCAGAGCGAGAATTAGGTCGCGGTCATCGCTGGAAATATATATATGAATTAAATAAAGATAGAATTAAGGACCCAAATAAATTAAAAGAGGGCATGACTATAATTATTCCTGTTGAATAAACGTCGGTTTTAGTAACATTGTTAAAAACCCGTTGATAAAAGTCAACGGGTTTTTTGTTGAATTTAATTGTATATCTTGCATTCTTTGATATAATTTACAGTATGAATGATGCTCCTAGGGCATTTACTATCCTTGAGATAACTATCGCAATTCTCTGTATTGCAATATTATCGGTAATACTTGTGCCAAAATTGGCAGATATATATGAAACTGCAAGAGAAAATGCCCAGCGCATGACTGTGAATACTGTAAGATCCGGTATTGCCACATATTATACCCAAAACCTTTCTTATCCATTAGAGCTTGATTCAGCAAAAGACGGTTATGCATCTTTTAACAATAAGTTTTTTACTGTTGTGACTAATGCAATGGTTGATGGCCAGTGGAGAAAAATGGGCTCCTCATATATTGGTCCTGCAAAAGGGA
>JBFZAD010000040.1:0-13796 GCA_041309125.1 Candidatus Omnitrophota bacterium | reverse complement strand
GCTATACCTTGGGTTTCCAAATCGTTTATCATAGAACAGCCATCATCAGGACCTATATATATTCCTCCATTCTGCGCACTTTCTTTAAATCTTAACTCGGGTTTAGGTTCTTCAAGATGGCTTGCGCCTAAAGGCCTATCCTGAACAAAATGATCCTCAAGGCCCAAACTAGATTCGACTTGGTTAACCAGATTAACCCAAGAAGAGGACTGCCTAGCTGTATTAAGGGCATATCTGCCATTAGCCAGACTTGAATCGTTGTAATTTTCAAACTCCGCAGGAGCTCCGTCATTAACAGAACCATCATTTAGTAGGGTTGCGCGGTCATCGCCATATTCTAAATCTTTCCACCACTCCCAATTCCTGCCATCTGGAGTCCCAGGATCACCGCTATAATTTCCAGCTGCAATAAAATAACGCCTCCTCCAATCATGCTCTCCCTTTGTATAATAAGCTGAATTCTCCCACAATGAATTATATGCGTTGTACTCATTTTTGTGATTATCCTTCCACTGTTCCCAAAAACCCTTATTAGCTAGTGATTCATCCCAACTTACAACCTTACCAAGATTTGCCTGGGCATCATCAGCTCTATCATAAGCCTCTGCTTCAGGAAGAGGAGGCAGCTCACTACCATCTGTGAATTTAACAATGATGGTCTTACTGCTAGCACTATCATAAAACATAGGAATGCCTGCTCCTGATGAATTATGCAATTCATTCCAAGCCAAATGCTGCAAATTTGTATTAGTGATTGTCCAACCAAAAGGAAGATGATTAGTATAACCTGCAGAATTTGGATCATTTGCATATTTATCATACTGCCATAAAGCCCCTGGCCCTGCATTATAATTCTGTGTGCCAACTCTAAACCCAAGATAATTAAACAAACTTATACTGGTGTAGTCCGAATCATTAGTGCCAACTCGGAATATCGCTGTTCCGGTACCAAACCTACTTGCTGTATATGTATCAACATCATCTGGCAAATCAAAAGGGTTATTTTTACTACTGGTTCCGCTTCTAAGAGTAGAACTACTTAAATCATTATAATATGAAGTACCAAAACGTATGTACCCATAGCAGGTAAGCCCATCAAGAAAATAAAAACTCGGGCTACCATTTAAAATCATGTCGCCATTAACATGGATTTTCCCTTGATTGCGGCCATCGAAAGTAGCTGTACCGAATGCTCTCGCTTGAGGATAAAAGAAAAAATAATCCAACACAGAACGTGGGCTATACCTAACCTCAATTGTCTTTGTGACATTACCAACAGTAGCTTGTGAAAGAAATATACTTAGCCCAGTCTCTGCACCCTGGGCATCCACTTCTGGATATGCTTTTAGCCTAAAGGCATCACCGGGAATCGTATAAAAAAAGTCATCATTTTGATTCACGTATTCTCCTGAACCAATGTGTACTGTAACCATACTTGAACCTTCTCTGGGTAGCGGCGTAATTGTAATCTGGCCATTTGCAGTATCAACACGATGAGTGAACCATTCCCAGCTATTTATCCTTGATTCCTCAATTGCATACTTAATTCCTTCTTCGGCCTGAAGTAATGCACGAACAGATTGAATTTGAATGCGATGCGAAGACAAAAAACCACTCAGCTGGTTAAATAAGGCAACCATCAAAATCACAAATACAAGAATAACTGAATAAGTTGCAATAAGCATTATACCTTTTTGATTATTGAATTTAAATAATCTGAATCTCACAAAAATCACCCTCTTTCTCAATTTCTAGGCCGAACTTGAGTAGATAAATTGACTCTGATAATCTGTTTTGACCATATCCTTTTCTGGGTTGTTATATTTATAGATATTATACCTGAATTTAGTACGAATGCCAGATTAGATATATCTCCCCCAAGAAAATCTTCATCTCCTCGTTGATTTCCGCCTGAATCAAATCTTCTTGCCACTACATTATTTCCTTGCAATGATATTTCTTGATAAGCGTTTAACCCATCTTCCTGCACACCGCTTCCCCAAAGCAGCTTTCCATTAGAATCTTGCACTTGGCCAGCTGCATTAACAAATGGCACTCCATATCTAATTAAAGAATTCTGTACTTCAAAATTATTGGAGCTTTCACCAGTTTGCATCAATCTTTCGGCTATCTTATTTAAAGTCCTGCTAGCCTGTTCTTGCATTTGAAGTTTTTTCTCTGCCGCTGCCAGAGACATATTGCCTGTTCCAAAAATTGAAAATATTGCTAATAAAATTGAAATAAATAACACTGTGCTAATCATTACCTCAACTAAGGTTAAAGCACTTCTTTTCCCCTTGTCTTGCATTATATTCTCCTATTCAGGGACATTTATGCTCAATTTTTCCCTGATATTTGAATTCTGCACTGGTGCAGTAACGATTACAGTAACCTTTCCCATAACAACATTATTGCTTACATTTTCTAGAATATTTTCCTTTGATAAAGTTGCGGTAAAACCTAACGGGAGAGCTTGTCCATTCAGAGTCGGCACATTCCCAACTTGTATACTGCCTAATCTTTGATTCGGGTCTGTTAACGGTTCGATTATCTCTCTTGCTAAATTTAAAGCCATATTAGAAAGCTCAAGTCTATGTTCTAGCTGAAAGTTCGACAAGACAAACGCACTTATTCCTGTAAAGACTAATACAACCACAACAAGAGATATCATTGTTTCTACCAATGAAAACCCTCTTTTTTTTGTTAATTTTATTTTTCTCATCATATCACCCCTACTAAAATAAAAAAGCCGCGTTGCTTATTACTTCGGCAACTCGGCTATCTTAAAGTTTGCTCGTTATCGGTACGCTCGGCAGCCTTTTTAAGACCCGTAGCTTTGCCTCCTCTATTTATAGAGGAGCTTGCCATTCTAACGGCAAGGCCCCCAGGTTACCCTGGGTTTGCCCTTTCGGATACTAACCCTCTTCATTGTTTCTTGTAATTAAAGTATATAATATTATTAGTACAAATGTCAATACCCGTCAGGAAATAATTCAATTTTGGGTAAAAATTTGTAAACGATTACAACTTTTATTTAAAAATATTACTTCATCCTATCCAGCAACACATTTATCTTATCAGCTAAATCGCAGAGGTCATCGCCCTTTCTAAATGTTATATGATCTCTAGAGTTATCTTGAATTCTTCTGTCTAATTCCTTGCCAAGCCTTCCTAATGGGCCTACGAGCCTATTAGAAACCTTATAAGCCCACCATAAGATAATCAGTATTGCAATAGGGACAATGATTGCAATTCCCGCTGCAGAAGTAAGAGCAGCCGGCAGGATTACATAGGTAATAGCCTCTGCATTACTTATCTCTGCCTTAAGGATAGAAAATATCAGAAGAAAAACCAAAAGAATTGCTATCATTACCGGGACAAAACTTGCAAAGAACACTAGAGAGATAATCTTTTTCTGGTATTTATTATGGATAGCAAATAGTCTTCGCTTTACCTTTACACCCTGTGCCTGCATTCATGCCTCCTTTTTTAAAGAAATACGTAAGTTTACAAGCATAAACTTATTTATTTACTATATTTCATCTCCTCGTATTTGTCAATTGGTTTTTATAGCATTTATAAAAATGGGGTTTTCTACACTTATTTCATGGATTCTTTAATTCTATCCAATTCTGAATAAAGGTATTCTTTGCTAGGCGCAAGAGAAATATGCTCCCAGTGAAGTATTTCATCTTTAGAAAAATGCCGATAGGCATAGAATTCAGGGTCAATGCTATTTTCACGAAATGCATCAAGCCATATTTGAAATGAGAATTTCTCATCCCAGGAATCAAATCTTGCACCCTTTTTCCATGCCGATACTATCACATTTGAAAGTCTCCTGTCTCCTCGAGAAAACACCGCCTCTAAGAAACTTAAGGTTTCGTTGTGGAATGATAACTTATTTCTTTTGCTCCTAAAAAACCCTGACTCCCTTAACTTCCCCTTAAGAAATGACTTCTTTTCTTCTATTAACTTTAAATTACACATTCCATACCACTGAAAAGGAGTGTGAGGCTTTGGAATAAAATTGCTTATGCTTAAGTTAAGCCCCAATGGTCTTTCTTTGTTAATACATGCTATTTCCTTAACTAAATCTACTATTGCCAATAAATCATCTACCTCTTCGCTAGGAATTCCTATCATAAAATATAGCTTAATATGCCTATAGCCTACCTCATTTGCATTCCTTGCAACTTCAAAGAAAGCATCCATATTTATGTTTTTATTAAGAAGTTTTCTTAATCTTTCGCTTCCTGCCTCCGGGGCAAAGGTAAGAGTAGTTTTTCTTGTCAGGGCTAAAAATGATGGAATCTTGTTCAAGGATGAATCTGCACGAAGGGAAGAGAGCGATATCCCTACCCCCTTTTCTTTAAAATGAGATGATAACCTTTCTGTTAATCCGCCTATGTCCGGGTAATCACTGACAGATAATCCACATAAAGATATTTCTTCATAGCCAGTTTTTTTATAGATATTTTTAGCTAAGTTTTCAATATTTTCAGATTTTCTCAACCTAAAGGGCCAGTAAAAGTTACGCGCCTGACAAAATCTACAAGAATTAGGGCAGCCGCGCATTACTTCTAAAGTGATCCTGTCATGGACAATCTCAATATTTGGAACTAACCAATTTACAGGATATACTGAATTATCCAGATCCTTTATTATACGCTTAATTATTTTTGATGGAAAATCTTTAAACTTAGGCAAAAAAGATAACATCCTTCCATCATCTGAATACTCAACATTATAGAAAGACGGCACATATACACCCTCAATATGAGCTAATTCTAATAATAAGCTTTCTTTATCTAACTTGCTGCTATTTATACTATTTTTATCCTTAAATTTCTTCAAAGTTTCGGTTATTTCAATAATTACTTCTTCTGCCTCTCCTATAACTAATAAATCAAAAAAATCTGCTATAGGCTCTGGATTAGCACAACATGCCCCACCTGCTATTATTAATGGAAAGTCTAGATTTCTATCACAAGCCAAGATAGGGATACCTGATAAATCCAATATATCAAGGATGTTTGTATAATTTAATTCATAGGCCAAGGAAAATCCAAGCAAATCAAAATCTTTTATTGGGATTTTATATTCCAAAGATGAAAGCTTCATATTATTAGAGCGTAATGCCTCCTGCATATCAGTCCATGGGTTAAAAACCAAATCACAGATCTGTTCTTCTTGAGCATTAATAACCTCATATAAGATTCTAATACCTAAATTGCTCATGCCTACCTCATACACATCAGGAAAACAAAGAACAGACCTTAGCTTAATCTTGGCTAAATCCTTTTTAACTACATTCAATTCATTGCCAATATAACGAGCGGGTCTACGTACTGTGTTTAAATCAATTGTATTCATAAATAAAAACTATCTAGATCTTGCGATATTAACCACAATACCTAATGCAATATAGCTAACTAATAAAGAAGTGCCACCGAAACTCATAAAAGGCAAGGGCAGGCCGACAACAGGGCAAAAACCCATTGTCATTAGAAGATTTATGGAGAGCTGAACCGCAAACAGGCTTAAAACACCAGTACATAATAATTGCGCAAAATTATCAGTAGTATTCTTTCCTATCCTATAAATATTGGTAATTAACAAAAAGAATAAAGACATCAAGAAAAGCGAGCCTATAAAACCCTTTTCCTCTGCAAATGATGCAAATATAAAATCAGTATTTGCTTCAGGTAGGAATTTAAGCTGGCTCTGTGTCCCTGCAAGCCACCCCTTTCCAAATAACATTCCAGAACCCACTGCAATCTTTGATTGTATAACAGTATATCCTGCTCCTAGCGGATCAATATTCGGATTCAAAAAAACCAATAATCTCTGTCTTTGATAAGGTGCTAACATATGAAAAAATATCGGGGCAAGCACTAGGCATATAATTATAAAGATTACAAGGAATTTAGCCCTAACTCCTGCAGTATACCCCAAAATTAAAAAGACGAATAAGAATATCAGGCCCGTTCCCAAATCCGGCTGGATAATTATTAATCCCATTGGAGCAAGGCACAATAAAAAAGGCAATACGAATCCTTTCAGCAAACTCCATCTTTCTATTGAACCTGAAAAATCATATATGGATTTTCTGCTATAATATCTTGCCAACATAATAATAATAATAAGCTTTGCCAATTCCGATGGCTGAAAATTTAGCCATCCCAACCTTAACCACCTCTGGGCACCTAAGCTTATCTTGCCCAATACTAATACCAGAAGTAAAAGTACGACAATAAAGCCATATAAGAAATATGAGGCATCTCTTAACTTGTGATAAGGTATGTTACACATTATTACAAAAAACAAAATACTTATTAACAGTCTGAATAATTGGCCGCTAAATGCAGAACTTAAGTCGACATTAAAATCTTTAAATAACCCTACATTATCGCTGGTAATTGAATAAAGATATGTGTTGCTGTAAAGAGTTAAAATCCCTAAAAAGGTTATTATAAATGCAGCAATTATTAAAAATGTTATCTTCATAGATAATTAAGGATGCGCTTCGTTTGGTTACGGTAAGGGCTACGGCTACGATGCCCGTTTCGTCTATCGGTTACGGTTACGTCATTATATTTTTTTACGTTACCGTTACCCTAACCGATACGGGCCTCGTTACCGTAGCCGTATGACGATAGCCGAAAGAATTACACTATAGTTACAATATTCCTTCTTCTAAGAATCTTTTCAAGATATTCCTCATAACAATACAGGCATTTGTGCTTGGGCCGCCATTTTCTAAGAATACACAAAATGCTAATTTTGGGCTATCAGACGGACAATACCCGACAAACCAGGCGTGTGGCTCCTTTCCCTGAACCTGTGCTGTGCCCGTCTTGCCGCTTATGCTAAGCTCCTCGATATCCAGTAAATGCGCCGATCCCCCTTCATCTCTTACAACATTTCTTAAGGCCTCTTTTAAAATAGAAATGGTAGAAGCCTTGAGGTTTAGTAATTTTAGTTCTGAATTTTTTGTTTCTGCCTGATTAATTGATTTGACCAGATAAGGCCTTACAAGATATCCTGAATTTGCTATTATAGAAATCAATCTTGTTGCTTGTATAGGCGTAACCAAAAGATCTCCCTGGCCTATAGACAGATTAACAGTATCCCCCGCATACCAGGATTCCATCCTTGTCATTCTCTTCCATGATTTTGAAGGAAGAAGCCCTTGTTTTTCATTAGACAAATCAATCCTGGTCTTGGCTCCTATGCCAAATACCTGTGCAAATTTATGAATTAGATTTACCCCTAGCTTAAGGCCAAGATTAAAAAAATATATGTTGCAGGAATGGGTTAGGGCATCTATTAGATCTTCTTCTTCATGATGTCCGGTGCAGCGAAATACAGAGCTGCCCAAATTAAATTCCTTATTGCAGATAAAGGTCGTACTCCTATTCGCCTTTCCTGATTCTAAGGCCGCCATTGCAAGAATAATCTTAAAGATTGAACCTGCAGGATACTGCCCGGAAATCGCCCTGTTAATGAAATTTCCTTCCGGGCTTATAATCATGTCTTCAATTAAATTACCCCTGTTTTTTGATAATAACATATTGGGATCAAAGCTAGGGAAACTTGCCATTGCCCTAATCTCACCGTTATATGGATCCATGATCACGACACTTCCCCTTTTGCCAGAGAGTTCTTCTTCTGTTATCTGCTGCATTTTAAGGTCCAATGTCAATGTAATATCATTGCCGTTAACAGGTGCCTTAAAACCTAAGATTCCTACCTGTCTTCCCTTATGGTCCACTAAAACCTGCAGGCCTCCGTCTTCAGAACGCAAAAACATATCGTATCTCTTTTCAATTCCGGATTTTCCAATTAAGTCCTCTATTCTATAGCCATATTCTTTAAGATTCGTAAGTGTGCTTCTATCAATCTTGCCCATATACCCAATTATATGAGAAGCAACATTTGCAAATGGATAGAATCTGTTATAGTTTGTCTTTAAAAAAAGTGACGGGTATTCCTGGGCATGCTCTTTAAAGATTATGGCCTCTTCCTTAGACACTCCTTTAGCAATATCTACAGGCAAAAATGAGCCTGAGCCCTTTTTCTTTAAGGAATTTTTTAAACTTTGCTTATTTGATCCTAATAGATTGATTAAAAAATCTTGAGTTCTGTTATCAAGGCCTCCTTGTTGAGCCAATATATCAAAAGAGGCCGAACTAAGAGCCAGGGGAATATTGTTTCTGTCGAGTATATTGCCCCTGGGTCCATCCTGCGGTACAAGGCGTACGCAATTGTTGCGAGCCATATTGGAATAGAAATCGCCCCTAATAATCTGGGTGTAGAAAAGGGCGAAAAGGATCAGTAGGAAGAGAGTGACTGTAAGAATGTAAATTTTTTTAGAGCGCATTTTTTAATGATATATACCGCGATAATTGTAATGGCGAGATTATACAAAGATTCTGCAATAGTAATGAATAAATCCATAAAAGTATTGAATCTTCTTAGACCAATTAAACTAAAGAAGGCCAACAAGAGAAGATTAATCCATGGACAAATCGATACGCAAATATAAACAACTACATCCTTTCTTTGATGAAAGATATTCTTTAACCTGTAACTTGTATAAATCAAGAGCGCATAAGATATTATACTCATGCCAAAGGGCAGCGTCGTAAAATAATCCTTTACGATTGAAGAGAATAAAACTAAAGGATAGACTCTTCTGTAATCAAAATAAACAAGGTAGAAACTTACTAAGATTACTATAAGATCACATTTGATATAAATAATTTTTAAAAAATTTGGGAATGTTATCTGTATTAAAAGGCAAACAAATAAAAAAATAAAGAAAATCTTGTTTCTCATTACTTTATAACCAGGACTTCCTCTAATTTATTTAGATTGACAAACGGTTTTATAAAGGCGGTCTTAGTCTGCATGTTAGACTCTTGTATCACATCTGTAACAATGCCAATAGGTACCCCTTCAGGATAGATGCTTTTTACCTTTCCAACCTTTATTCCTGCGGTAATGACAATATCTTGCTTTTGGACATCTGCCTCAAGTGGAAGATACTGCATCTTAAGCCCAAGGAATCTGCTTGATACAAGCCCCAGCTCTCTTGAGCGCTGTAATCTAGCCGAGACAAACACATCTGGGTCTTGGATTAAAAGAACCTTAGAACTAAACATTGCCGACTCACTGATCCTTCCAACAAGACCTAAATCTGTTATAACGGCCATGCCGGGTGTAACCCCAGACTTCTTTCCTTTATCAATGATAACCGATGAGCTAAGGTTCGATGAATCAAAGGCTATAACATTGGATACTACAAAATCAATTTTCGAATCACTTCTTAAGTGAAAAAATTTCTTGAGCCTTTTATTCTGTAATTCTAATTCCTTGTATTCAACTATTTTCTTTAAAAGCTCCCCATTTTGATTTGTTAATTTTTCATTTTCATTGAAAATAGCCCGGTAGTTAGTAAGCTTATAGAATTCACTTCTTATGCCATTTATAAGCTTAACGGGATTAAGGATCAAATCCACAAATATTGGTTTAACAAGAAAGAAAGCAAAAAATGTTATTATGGAGATTACTGCTATAGAAACAAATCGGTAGGACTTTTTTTTATTGCTTAGAAATTTTTTTTTTAAAGAATTCTAATATCATGATTAAATTTCTACCCTGGAGGGCACTGTAACCTCTTTAAGGTAATGAATCGCATTCAAGACCTTGCCGGTTCCTAGTGCAACTGCAGTAAGAGGGTCTTCTGCAATGTGTACAGGAAGGCCTGTTTCTTCAGAGATTAATTTATCTAAATTTCTTAATAGAGAACCTCCTCCGGCAAGTACAATACCTAGATCAATTAAATCAGCTGCTAATTCCGGAGGAATTCGTTCAAGTACAACCTTAATTGTCTCTAAGATTGCCCTAACCGGCTCCTTAAGCGCATCTCTTACTTCTTCAGAGGAAATAGTAATTGATTTTGGCAGCCCTGCAACCAGATCTCTTCCTCTTACTTCTAATGTCAGCTCCTCATCTAAAGGATATGCAGAGCCAATTTTTATCTTAATATTCTCGGCAGTGCGCTCACCTATCATCAGATTATAAGTTTTTTTGAGGTATTCGGTTACGGCCATATCCATCTCATCTCCGCCAATTCGAATGGACCTTGAGAATACAATATTTTTAAGAGAAACAACTGCGATCTCTGTTGTGCCTCCTCCGATATCGATAATCATATTCCCAGTTGGCTCTTCAATAGGCAGCCCCACTCCGATTGCCGCGGCTATTGGCTCTTCAATCAGGAATACCTCTCTTGCACCAGCACGAAGCGCAGAATCTTTAACAGCCCTCTTTTCAACTTCAGTTATTCCTGAAGGAATAGCAATAACTACCCTTGGGCTTACCAAGACCTTTCTGTTCTGAACTCTTTTTATAAAATACCTTAGCATTGCCTCTGTTATCTCAAAATCAGCAATAACTCCATCTTTCATCGGCCTTATTGCAATGATATTTCCAGGGGTTCTGCCTAACATCTTTTTTGCCTCTTCACCTACCGCCAATACATTAGATGTGCCCTTTTTTATTGCAACAACTGAAGGCTCGCACAGGACTATACCCTCTCCTTTTACATAAACTAATGTGGTAGCAGTACCTAAATCAATGCCTATATCATTAGAAATTAATCCTTTTATGTAATTAATGAAATTGACTGCAAAATCTTTTATATTCTTTAATATCTGTTTAATATTCATAATAATATAAATATAACAGAGACTTAACTCTTTGTCAAGTTTTAATAACTTTTCTCAAGAACTCAAAAAAGTCAGGGAATGACTTATCTATACACCTTACATCATCAATATAACTTGGCCCATTGCCAGAAAGTGCTGCAACAATAAGGCTCATTGCAGTCCTGTGATCATCGTAACTCTTAAGAATTGCACCTTTTAACTTAGGAACGCCGATAATCTTAATCACCTGGTTACTTGCCTTTCTACCGGAAATAACTACATTGGCACCCATTCTTCTTAAATTGCTTACCATTGATTCAATCCTATCTGTCTCTTTTACCCGAAGTTCTTGTATGCCGCTAAGTTTTGTCTCTCCCTTAGAAAGACAAGCAACAACCATCAGGATTGGTAATTCATCTATCAGTGAGGGTATCTCGTTTTCCTCTAGAAAAGTGCCAACTGTATTACTGGCCTTTACAATTATATCTCCAATAGGCTCATACTGATTAAATTTTCTACTACCCTTCTTCTTTCTAACAGTAATATCTGCTTTCATGCGTTTTAAAACCCTTAAAAAGCCAGTTCTTGTAGGATTAATCGAAACATCTCTTATAATTATATAAGAGCCAGGTATAATGCAAGCACAGGCAATAAAAAAGGCTGCAGAAGAAATATCTGATGGTATAAAAATATTTTTCGGTGAGCTTAAACTATCAGTCTTATATAAAGTTATATTATTATTACCTACTTTGATCCTTACGCCAAAGGCCTTAAGCATCCTTTCTGTGTGGTCCCTTGATTTAAAGGATTCTTTTATAAGCACACCATTTTTAGAATATAGCCCTGCCAACAAAAGACACGATTTAACCTGGGCAGATGGAGTTGGCAATGAATAATCAATCCTGTGTAATTCTTTTCCTTTTATTTCCAGCGGTGGGAATTCTTCTTTCAAATTGTCTCTTCTTAAACCCTTAATATCAGCACCCATAAGCCGTAAGGGCCCTGTTATCCTTAACATTGGCCTTTTTGATAAGCTACTTGAGGCTGTTAGAATTGAATTAAACCTTTGTCCACTTAGTAAACCTGCAAGAAGCCTGATAGTGGTACCAGAATCACCTGAAAAGAAAGTTTTTTTAATGGGACGTAATCCATAGAGCCCCTTGCCTTTTACTAAAATACTATTTTTGCCGGACTTCTTTATGGAGACCCCCATCTTGGAAAAGGCCTGTTTTGTAATTATACAGTCTTGATTAAATGGGAAATTGTGAATCCTCACATCGCCAGAACCTATGGAGCTTAGAATTATGCTTCTGTGCGCAATGGATTTATCACCTGGAAGAGAAAGTTGTCCCTTTACTGCCTTTATGGGGAGGATCTTATGAGGGGGCATAAAACGTAAAGACGACTACCTTACAACGCGGTCGCCTTCTCTGATTCTATCTTTTAACTCATCGGGGTTAAAACTAAGAACTGCCATATCCAGAAGAACATCTTCAACAATAATTGAACCCAGATTATTACCTTTGTGCTCAACTGTAAATTTGTCCTTCATCTTTACGCCTTCATTCTTGCCTAAATTTATTACCACAAACTTGTGTTCGTTGTTTACTACGAGCACATCGCCTTCAAGCTGTTTTTCTAACTCTTCGTTCGGGGTAACAACGATTTTATCAAGCTGAACTTCACCTGTCTGGACCTGATTTTTCTTATTTAGCTCTTCTTTTACCTTGCTATAATCTTCTTGTAATTTAGTTAATTCTTTTTTAATAAGCGTTATCTCTCCTTCTTTATCGGTTAACTTACCCGAAAGATCTGTTTCTGTCTGTTCCTTTGAAGCCAATTGTTTCGCAAATGTATCTCTTTCCTTAGTTATTTCATCAAAAGATTTGGCTAGTTTTTCACCCTCAAGCTTAAGATTCTGAAGCTGTGCCTCTAGCTCCTGGACGTTATTCTTTTCTTTTCTTAATGCCCCTTCTAATTGTGTCTTTTTATTTTCTAGCTCCACTATCTTTGTTTCTAGAGAAGAGCTGAATTCCTTTTCTTTGTTGAGCTCAAGATACTCCCACGTAGCAACTCCACCTGCAGCCAATATTAATAGAAATAAAAGAATTATTATTATCTTTCCTTTATTACCCATACCTTGCCTCCTTGTGCTCTTTGCCTAGAATTCTTAACTCTCACTCTTAAAATTATCGTTTAAGCATTATAACATCCGGCATAAAAAAAACAAGAGTTTATTTTAAAAATTCAAAGAAGTCTTTCGGGATATCTGAACTAAATGTTAAAAATTTATTTTTTTCAGGATGTAAAAATCCTAATTTTTGTGCATGTAGAAAGATCCGTTTATAATCTTTTGAATTTGAATATTTTGCATCTCCTAAAATAGGATGCCCTAAGTAACTTAAATGGACTCGCAATTGATGAGTCCTTCCGGATAGAGGCATAAGACTTAAAACACTGAAGTCTGCAGTCCTCTTTATAGTCTTATATCTTGTGGTTGCATCTTTTGCCTCAGAAGAGAATACTGCCTCCATCTTTTTAAAATTATCCCTGCTTCTTTTTATAGGCACATCGATAATTCCCTCGTCAAATTCAACACTGCCCTCAACTACTGCCAGATATTCTTTTTTCACTTTATGATCTGCGAATTGTTTAACCAACTCAAGATGGGTTTCATTATTCTTTGCAATAACCATTATCCCCGAAACATCCTTATCAAGCCTGTGCACTATCCCTGGCCTATTTGGGTTAATTGTTGACAAAGATTTGAAATGATACAGCAATGAATTGACTAACGTATGGTCTTTGTTCCCTGATGCAGGATGGACCACTAGACCCATTGGCTTATCAATAACTGCCAAGTAGTCATCTTGATAAATGATTTCAAAAGGGATATCTTGTGGAATAATATCCCCAGAGGTCTCTTTTTGAACCAGACACAGATCAATTACTTCATTTTCTCTTACTTTATAATGAGCTGTTAAATCATTATTTCTTAAATTAGAGTTTACTAGGCCTTTTAATATTAAATTTTTTAAAAAGGTCCTAGATGCTCCTATTTTTTCATTTTTCAACAAT
>JBFZAD010000039.1:0-4843 GCA_041309125.1 Candidatus Omnitrophota bacterium | reverse complement strand
TTTTAAAAGGTCTGATAATGGATTCCTGCAAGATTTTAGAGGAGGATGAGGTAAATAAGGTAAGAATAGACCTGGGTGAGAATCCGGCTAATATGATTTGGCTGTGGGGCGCAGGTAAAAGTCTTGTGCTTGATTCATTTGAAAATAAATATGGAGTAGGTGGAGGTATAATTTCAGCAGTTGATTTGGTAAAGGGTATTGGTCGTTCCATCGGTTTAGATGTTATTGATGTTGTGGGCGCGACTGGTTATTATGATACAAATTACCAGGGAAAGGCAGACGCAGCCATAAATGTATTAAAGAAGAAGGATTTTGTCTTTGTACATGTTGAGGCAACCGATGAGGCAGGGCACAATGCAGATTTGAGGGAGAAGATAGCTGCCATAGAGAGGTTTGATCAGATTATCGTGGGGACTGTTTTAGAATATTTCAAAAGATTAAAGAATTTCCGTATTATGGTCCTGCCTGATCATGCAACCCCTATATCGCTACGCACACATACAGGTGATTTAGTGCCTTTTTGTATTTTGGGTAAGGATATTGTTCATTGCGCAGCAGAGAAATTCTCTGAAAATGAGGCAAGAAAATCTGATAAAATATTTAATAGTGGCGTAGCGCTTATGAATTATTTTATAAAAGGTTAGAGCCCAAGAAAGGAATAGATGCATAAAGGATTAATTGTTCAGAAATTTGGCGGTTCTTCAGTGGCAAACGTAGAGCGAATTCAGAATGTAGCTAAAAGAGTTTCAGGCTATCGAAGAAAGGGTTTTGATGTAGTAGTTGTTGTCTCGGCCTTAGGAGACACAACAGATGAGCTTATTGAATTAGCAAGCAAGATAACGCATGAGCCTTCAGATCGAGAGATGGACATGCTTCTGTCAACTGGGGAGCAGATTTCAGTGGCACTTCTTGCCATGGCATTACATAAGCTGGGTTTTGATGCAATATCTTTTACCGGTGCTCAAGTAGGAATTATAACAGACACAAGCCACACCAAGGCCAGAATTATTAAGATTAATGTAGATAGGATTCTACACTCACTTAAAAAAGGAAAAATTGTTATAGTTGCAGGATTCCAAGGTATAACTATTGATCAAGATATTACAACATTAGGAAGGGGTGGCTCTGATTTGACAGCAGTTGCCTTAGCAAAAGAATTAAAGGCGGATGAGTGCGAAATCTATACAGATGTAGATGGAATATATACTACAGATCCACGCATAGAGCCAAAGGCAAGAAAGATTGATGAAATTACTTATGATGAGATGCTTGAAATGGCATCATTAGGAGCGCAGGTGATGCAGGCACGTTCAATAGAGGTTGCAAAAAAATTTGATGTGCCAATGCATGTGCGTTCTTCTTTTTCTAAAAATAATGGTACTTTGATTATCAAGGAGGTAAAGCGAATGGAAGATGTGATTGTGAGAGGTATTACAATAAATAAAAATGAGGCCAAGATTACTATCTGTAATGTGCCTGATAAGCCAGGAGTTGCAGCTAAAGTGTTTAAGGAGCTGGCTAGTAATGGAGTTAGCGTTGATATGATAGTGCAAAACGTATCTCATCTTCGCTCAACCGATATTTCATTTACTGTAAATAAATCAAGTCTTATAAAGGCTATGAAGTTGACTAAAGGAGTAGCAAAGAATGTCGGTAGCCCTGAAGTCTTATCTGATGAGGATATCGCGCGAGTTTCAATAGTAGGTGTTGGAATGAAATCTCATCCAGGGGCAGCGGCTAAAATGTTTGAGGCCTTGGCAGATAACAGGATTAATATTGAAATGATCTCTACTTCAGATATTAGCATTTCCTGTATAATACAGAAGAGATTTGCTGAAAAGGCTGTTGGGGCATTGCATAAAAAATTTGGTTTGGCTAAAGGATAAAATCTATGGGCAGAGTTATCAAACTATATGATACAACTTTACGAGACGGAAGTCAGGGAGAAGGAATTTCATATTCTGTGTTGGATAAGATAAGGATTGCAACCAAGCTGGATGAGCTAGGGCTTCACTTTATAGAAGGTGGCTGGCCTGGTTCCAATCCAAAGGATATGGAATTTTATCTTAAAATGAGTAAAAAACCTCTTAAAACAAGCTCTATGGTTGCATTTGGCTCAACCAGAAGGCCTAATACAAAGGCAAGCTCTGATAAGAATTTAGAGGCATTAATCAAATCAAAAGCAAGATATATAACTATATTTGGCAAGACTTGGGATCTGCATGTCAGTGATGCGCTAAGGACTACTCAGGATGAGAATCTAGAGATGATAAAGGATACAATAGCTTTTCTTAAGAGTAAGGGCCTTGCAGTGTTTTTTGATGCAGAGCATTTTTTTGATGCATATAAGGCAAATGCAGATTACACAATAAAATGTTTGCTGGCTGCCGAGTCAAGTGGTGCAGAGGCAATAGTATTATGTGATACAAATGGCGGGAGCCTGACATCCGAAATTACTAAAATTATAGGTGAGATTAAGCCGAAGATAAAAGTTATGTTAGGCATACATTGTCATAATGATTCGGGCCTTGCAATAGCAAATTCAGTGGCAGCAGTTGAGGCAGGTGCAGATATGGTACAAGGTACCATTAATGGTTATGGTGAGAGATGTGGGAATGCGGACCTCATACCGATAATAGCAAACCTGAAGATTAAATTAAATTTGGATTGTATTGCTGATAGAAATTTAAAATATCTTTCAGAGGTTTCCCGCTTTGTTGCAGAGGTAAGTAATACAAAACAGTTGATGAGCCAGCCATTTGTAGGAGAGTCTGCGTTTGCTCATAAGGGTGGCGTGCATATCAATGCTGTAATGAAGAACCCGAAGACATATGAGCATATAGATCCAGCTTTTGTTGGCAATAAACGCAGGATTTTAGTTTCAGAACTTGCTGGAAAGACTGCGATACTCTTAAGGGCTAAAGGCATTGATGTGGATTTATCCAAAGATGACTCGAAGACAAAAAAGATACATACATTGCTGCAAAAATTAGAGCATGAAGGCTATCATTTTGAAGCGGCGGAAGGCTCTTTTGAATTATTGATGAAAAAGGCATTTAAAAAATACAAAGACTTTTTTAAGCTTGAGGGTTTTAGGGTTGTAATTGAGAAACGCTCTGATAAGAAGATTACCTCCGAAGCTATTATAAAATTAAAGGTAAAAGGAATACAGGAGCATACTGCTGCAGAAGGAGACGGCCCTGTTAATGCCCTTGATAATGCTTTAAGAAAGGCATTAAAGGACTTCTATCCAACACTTTCTAAGATGCATTTATCAGATTTTAAGGTTAGAGTTTTAGATGAGAAGGCAGGCACAGCTAGTAAGGTACGTGTCTTAATTCAATCGCAGGATGAAAAAGACACCTGGTCAACAATAGGCGTATCAGAGAATATAATTGAAGCCAGCTGGCAAGCCCTCGTTGACAGCGTTGAGTATAAGCTGCTAAAGGATAAAGTAGATACTTAAAATGATCGGTTAATTAAAAGGTTATAATGAATGAAATCTCTTCTAAATATAATCCCAAAGAGGTTGAAGAAAAGTGGTATAAGTTTTGGGAAGAGAATAATTATTTTAAAGCAAGTGCAAACCTTGACAAGAAGCCTTTCTGTATAGTTATCCCACCACCAAACGTCACCGGTATCCTTCATATGGGCCATGCCCTGAATAATACGATACAGGATATACTTATTCGCTATAAAAAGATGAAGGGCTTTGAGTCTTTATGGATGCCAGGTACAGACCATGCTGGTATTGCCACGCAAAATGTAGTTGAGAAGAAGTTAGCCAAAGAAGGCCTCAAGCGTCAGGATCTGGGCAGGGAAAAATTCTTAGAGCAGGTAGGCAAGTGGAAAGAGCAGTATGGTTCAACCATAATACATCAGCTTAAAAAGATAGGTGCTTCTTGTGATTGGTCAAGAACCAGATTCACAATGGATAGCGAGTATTCAAAAGCAGTCCAAGAGGTATTTGTTCAGCTCTGGAATAAGGGGCTTATTTATCAGGATAATAAGATTATAAATTGGTGTCCAAGGTGTCAGACTGCGCTCTCCGATGAAGAGGCTCCATACAGCCAGTTAGATGGAAAATTATATTACCTCAAATACCCATATAAAGAAGATCCAAAACAATTTGTTATTGTGGCTACAACCCGACCTGAGACAATGCTGGGCGATACTGCGGTTGCGGTAAATCCAAAAGATAAAAGATATAAAAAATCTATTGGAAAAATATTGATTTTGCCTTTAATAAATAGGGAGATTAAAATAATTGCAGATAATATGGTTGATACAAAGTTTGGAACTGGCGCAGTCAAGGTTACGCCGGCCCACGATCCTAATGACTACATATTAGGTAAAAAGCATAATCTAGAATTTGTAAATATTATGCATCCCGATGGTATCTTAAATGAAATGGCCGGTCCATATAAGAATATGGATAGATTTAAGGCAAGGGAAATTATACTAGAGGATTTAAAAAATAAGGATTTATTAGAAAAAATTGAAGCCTATGATTTATCAGCAGGACATTGTTATCGGTGTCACACAATAATTGAACCATATCTATCAAAACAGTGGTTTGTAAAAATGGCTCCGCTTGCAAAGCCTGCAATTGATGTAGTAAAAAAGGGTAAAATAAAATTTCACCCAGAGCGCTGGACCAAGGTTTATCTGAATTGGATGGAGAATATACAGGATTGGTGTATATCGAGGCAGATTTGGTGGGGCCATAGAATGCCCATTTACTACTGTAAAGACTGCCAAGATAAATTCCAAATCATAAATCCCAAATCACAAACAAACTCCAAACTCCAAACTCCAAACCCCAAACTTAGTAAAGGGATAA
>JBFZAD010000038.1:0-4786 GCA_041309125.1 Candidatus Omnitrophota bacterium | reverse complement strand
TTTTAAATAAAGCCCAGGTCAAGCAGATTGCAAACCTACCTTCCAGAGAAGTATTAATTGCGCAGGCTTTACAGCTGATAAAATCCCCTATATCAAATTTAGTATATTCTTTAGCAAATCTACCGAAAAAATTCTTATATTTGCTAAAGGCTATTGAAAATAAAAAGAACCAAGAAAGGAGTCAATAATATGGAAGAAAAAACAAAGCAGGAAGAGTTTATTAAGTCAATCGAGAAGATGTCAGTTTTAGAGTTAGCCAATTTGGTCAAGGCTCTGGAAGAGCATTTTGGCGTATCGGCTGCAATGCCAGTTATGGCAGCAGGCGGTGCAGGTCCTGCAGCAGGAGCTCAAGGCCCGGCTGAAGAGGAAAAAACCTCCTTTACAGTAGTGATTGCAAGTGCAGGTACCAATAAGATTGCAGTTATTAAAGAAGTTAGAGCTGCAACAAGTCTTGGGTTAAAAGAGGCAAAGGATCTTGTTGATGGTGCGCCAAAGCCAGTCAAGGAAAATCTACCAAAGGCAGAAGCAGAAGAGTTAAAGAAGAAGCTTGAGGCTGCAGGAGCTAAGGTAGAACTAAAGTAATTAGAGCTAGCTAAAAACAAATTGTAAATAAAACGACAAGTATTTCAAGTTATTAATATTGTATGAAATTAAAAAATTTCGCTAATATTAAAGAAGTGCATGAATTACCGGATTTGCTAGATATCCAGGTCAAGTCATATGAGGAATTCTTGCAAAGCGATATACTACCCAAGGACAGATTGCCTCTGGGCCTACAGGAAGCTTTCTTAGATGTGTTTCCTATTGAAAGCTTTGATCAGAGCGTAAGGCTTGAATTTATCAGTTATTCATTAGGAAAGCCTAAGTATGCAGTCAATGATTGCGTGCACAGGGATATGACCTATGCATCAAGCCTTAAGGTGAAATTTAGACTAGTAACACTTCATGAGACCAAAGAGCAAGAGGCCTACTTTGGGGATATACCTCTTATGACAAAAAGCGGTTCATTTATAATAAACGGCGACGAAAGGGTTGTAGTAAGCCAATTGCAGCGCTCGCCGGGAATAACATTTGAGCAAGAAGAGCATCCTACAGGAAAGAGCATTTATTACGGCAGGATTATTCCTTATAGAGGTGCCTGGCTTGAATTCAAGTATGATTTAAACGAAATAATACTTGCCTATGTTGACAGAAGGAGGAATTTCCCAGCTACTCAAATATTGAGGATTATGGGATATTCAACTGATGAAGAAATCAGAAATGCCTTTACCAAGAACTATAATGAAATCGAGAATACATTCAAGAAGGATTATACAAAATCAAAAGAAGAAGCACTAATGGATTTTTACCGCAAGATGCGGCCTACCGAACCTGTAACAAATGAAGCTGCACAGAACTTATTTTTTAGATTATTTTTTGATCCCAAGCGTTATGATTTAAAACAGGTAGGAAGATTTATCTTAAATAGAAAATTAGGTCTTGATGTTTCTTTGGAGAATAGGATTATTGATGCAAAAAGCGTAATCAAGACAATAGAGTATCTAATCAATTTAAAAGACGGCGTAGGACAAATTGATGATATAGATCATTTGGGAAACAGGCGCGTCAAGACGGTTGGTGAGCTTGTTCAGAATCAAGTCAGGATTGGTTTGGCTCGGATTGAGCGCTCAATAAGAGAAAGACTTGCTGTATTAGGAGATATTGAAAATTTGAGCATACACCATCTTATAAATTCCAAGCTTCTGTCAAGTCAGGTCAGAGACTTTTTTGCAAGAAGTCAACTTTCTCAATTCATGGATCAGGTTAATCCACTGGCTGAAATGACCCATAAAAGAAGACTTAGTGCCTTAGGCCCTGGCGGATTATCAAGAGAAAGAGCAGGTTTTGAAGTAAGAGATGTCCATCCCTCTCATTACGGAAGGATATGTCCTATAGAAACTCCAGAAGGACCAAATATAGGATTAATAGCTTCATTAAGTACATTTGCTCAGGTAAATCAATTAGGATTCGTTGAGACTCCATATAGAAAGGTTTCAGAAGGTAAGGCAACCAGGAGAATTGAATATCTAACAGCTGATATTGAAGAGGACAAGATTATTGCCCAGGCAAATGCACCTCTTGAAGAGGACGGGAACTTTTTAACAAAAGATGTTTCATGTCGCCATAAAGGCAACTTTCCCAGGGTAAATCCAAAAAATATAGAATATATGGATGTTTCACCTAAACAATTAGTATCTGTTGCAGCATCACTTATTCCTTTCTTAGAGCATGATGATGCCAACAGAGCTCTTATGGGTTCAAACATGCAACGCCAGGCAGTTCCGCTAATGATGCCGGAGGCAGCATTGGTTGGTACAAATATGGAGAGAAAAGTTGCAGTGGATTCAGGGGCTGTTATTGTTTCAGAGGAAGATGGAGTTGTAAAGGAAGTTGATGGGAAACATATAATAATAGGTAAGGAAAAATACGAATTGAGAAAATTTCAACGTTCCAATGCCGATACATGCGTTAATCAGAGGCCTTTGGTAAAACCTGGCGAAAGGGTAAAGAAGGGACAAGCTATAGCAGATGGCATGGGTACTAAAGACGGTGAGCTTGCATTGGGTAGAAATCTCTTATGTGCATTCCTGCCATGGAGAGGTTATAATTTTGAAGACGCTATTCTTCTGAATCAGAAATTAGTCATGGAAGATATGTTTACATCAATACATGTTGAAAAGTTTGAGATTGAGGCAGTTGAGACCAGGCTTGGTAATGAAGAAATTACAAGAGATATCCCAAATGTCTCTGAAGAAGCACTAAGAGATTTGGATGAAACTGGAATAATCCGCTTAGGTGCAGAGGTTACTCCTGGGGATATCCTGGTTGGCAAGGTTACGCCAAAGACAGAGACAGAGCTTTCTCCCGAAGAAAGACTATTAAGGGCGATATTCGGAGAAAAGGCGCAAGATGTCAAAGATTCATCTTTAACTGTTCCTCCTGGTGTTGAAGGCATTGTTGTTGAGATCTCGGTATTCCAGAGCAAGGATCGAGGAAGAAAGTCAAAAGAAGAAAAGACCAAGGAATTAGCAAAGATTAGAAAAATTAAGGCATATTATAAAGAAGAGGCCCAGATTATTGAAAATGAAAAATTTGGAGCCCTTTCTAAAATCTTGGGCAAGAAAAAAGAAAACATAAAAGATTCAGATATTGAATCAAATGAAGAGGCAAAGATTGTTTCAAATTTCTATAATCAGCAGATTAGAGATTTGATAGAAGAAGAAAGAAGAGAAATAGAAAAAGTCAGGCGCGGAGATGAGCTGCCTGCAGGAGTACTTAAGCGTATCGTAGTATTTGTAGCAACAAAAAGAAAGGTTGCAGAGGGAGATAAGCTTGCAGGAAGGCATGGTAATAAGGGGGTAGTTGCTAGGATTTTGCCCGAAGAGGATATGCCATTTTTGGAGGATGGAACACCCATTGAAATTGTGTTAAATCCTCTAGGCGTACCATCTCGTATGAATGTAGGACAGATATTAGAGACGCATCTTGGTTGGGCTGCTAATGCATTGGGGATTAGATTCTCAAGTCCCGTTTTTGACGGAGCAAGCGAACTAGAGATAAGGCAATTACTAAAAGAGGCAAATCTTCCTGATGAGGGAAAGACAACTGTTTATGATGGATACACAGGAGAACCTTTCGGACAGAAGGCTACAGTAGGCTATATCTATATGATGAAGCTTGTGCATCTTGTTGATGAGAAGATACATGCCAGGTCAATAGGTCCATACTCTCTTGTTACGCAACAGCCATTAGGCGGCAAGGCACAATTCGGCGGACAACGTTTTGGAGAGATGGAGGTATGGGCGCTTGAGGCGTATGGCGCTGCATTTATATTACAAGAGATGCTTACAGTAAAAAGTGACGATGTATCAGGCAGAACACGTGTTTATGAGGCAATTGTAAAGGGGGAACAGCGGCTTCACCCTGGAACCCCTGAGTCTTTTAATGTATTGATAAAAGAGCTTCAGGGGCTTTGTCTTGATTTTAAGACAGAAAAGGAAGGATAATGATAGACGAAGTTGTACAATTTGATTGCATTTCAATTAAAATAGCCTCTCCTGAAATTATACGCTCTTGGTCAAAAGGAGAAGTTAAAAAGGCAGAGACTATAAATTACAGGACGCTTAAACCTGAAAAGGATGGTCTATTTTGCGAAAAAATATTTGGACCGGTTAAAGATTGGGAGTGCAACTGTGGTAAATATAAGGGTATAAAATTTAAAGGTATTACCTGTGATAGGTGCGGAGTAAAGATTGACCGCTGTGCTGTGAGAAGAGAAAATATGGGTCATATACAATTGGCAACACCGGTTACTCATATATGGTTTTTTAAGGCAGTGCCCAGCCGCTTATCTGCCATCCTAGATATAGGTATTAGAGATTTAGAGAAGATAATATATTATGAAGAGTACATAGTTATTGATCCTGGGGTGAGTCCCTTAGAAAAGGGAGAGCTTATATCTGAAGAGAAATATCAGGAGACTCTCAATAAATACCCTGAAGGTTTTAAGGCAAAGATTGGTGCGGAGGCCGTCAAAGACCTACTTAAGGAAATGGAGCTGGATAAGCTCTGCAAGAGCCTTAGAAAAGATTTGGATAAGGGTAAGGAAGGACCTTCTGCAAGAAGGACAATAAAGAATCTAAAAATTATCGATGACTTTAGAAAATCAGGGAATAAATCTGAATGGATGATCCTGGATATACTTCCAGTCATTCCTCCAGACTTAAGGCCTTTGGTGCCTTTAGAT
>JBFZAD010000037.1:0-12051 GCA_041309125.1 Candidatus Omnitrophota bacterium | reverse complement strand
AAGGATTTTGCCCTGCCTGTAAGCATTTTATGCGCATATGCCTGATGGCCTACGTCCCAGACAATCTTGTCATCCGGGAGATTCAGGCAATAGTGTAGTGCAATGGTAAGTTCTACAGCTCCCAGGCTTGATGCAAGGTGGCCACCGACCCTTGAAGCAACTTCGACCATACGATCTCTGATTTCCTGAGCAACCACTGAAAGCTTATTCGCGGGAATAGCCTTCAGATCATTAGGATTATTAATCTTCTCTAAGTACATAAATTAATATTTATTCCTTGAATTCCTCTAGATCAAATCCTGCTAGTTCCTTTTTCATCAATATCTCGATCTTTTTTTGAGCCCCTTCTAAAATCTTAGAACATGACTGTGACAGCTTAACTCCCTCCTCATACTTTTTCAAAGACTCATCCAGGGTAAGCTTGCCGCCTTCTAATTCTTCTACAATCTTCTCTAATTTTTTTAGGGATTCTTCAAATTTTTCCTGTTTCTCCTGTGCCATCTTTATCCTCCGATTCAATTTCTAAAACCCTGCTTATAAAACTTCCTTTTTTAAGAATTGTCTTTATATCATCATTGACTTTAATCTGTTTTGCGTCCAGGATTGCCTTATTAGACATATCAAGGCTTATGCTATAGCCTCGCGATAATACCTTGAGAGGACTTAGCGCTTCCATTCTTTCAACGGTAGACTTAAACCTTTGCTTATTAATTGAAATGTAGTAACCAATTTTTTGACAAAGCCTGGTCCTTAAATGCATGAGCTGCTGTATTTCTCTCTTTATCCAAACCGCAGGATTGAGTAATGATAGTTTTGCATAAAGGCCTTTAAGCCTTTCTTGGTTTATCTCTAATAAATGCCCTATATTATAATCCAGGGATGTTTTATGTTCATCGATGCTCTGACTTAGTTCCTGGATTTTATCCTGAATATACTCTCTTATCCTTGTTAAAACATCCTCTAGCGAAGAAACTAACTCTTCCTTCTTTTTTACTACAATCTCTGCTGCTTCCGAAGGAGTAGCGGCGCGCACATCCGCAACAAAATCAGAGATTGTATAGTCAATCTGATGTCCTACTGCCGAAATAATCGGTATACAAGATGCATATATCGCATTTGCAACTGCTTCCTCATTAAATGCCCACAGATCTTCAAGACTGCCTCCGCCTCTTCCTATGATAATAACATCTACCTTTGCGTATTCATTAAATTCCTGTATCCCCTGTGCTATTTCTTCTGCAGCGCCATCCCCTTGCACCTTAACAGGTCTAATTATTATATTAACAAACGGGGCGCGCCTTCGCAATATATTAATCATATCCCTTATCGCAGCCCCTGTTGGTGAAGTTACAATTCCGATGCTTCTTGGTAAGATAGGCAATGGTTTTTTTCGAGCAGACTCAAAGTATCCCTTTTTTTCAAGCTTCTCCTTTAACTGCTCAAATGCAAGCTGAAGCGCTCCGATTCCTTTTGGCTCTATTGTCCTTACATATAACTGATATTGCCCCTCTTTCTCATAAACGCTTATCTTACCTGAACAAATTACCTTAATGCCATCTTTTAATTCAAATTTTAGATTCAGATTTGAACTTCTAAAAAATACGCATTTAATCTGCGCTGACTCGTCTTTTAATGTAAAATATATATGGCCGCTGGTTGGCCTTTTAAGATTAGAAACCTCTCCCTCTATAAAAAGAGACTCGTAGCTATTTTCTAATATAGTCTTTATATCCTGGGTAATTTGGGATACCGTGTATATCTTTTTCTGTGCAATAACTGGCATGCTTATCCTAATGTACCCTTCTTCATAAGCCACTCTTGAACTGCCTTGCTTATCCGTGCCCTATCTTCTTGTTTCAATTTTAGAAATTCTATTCCCGTATCATAACTTTCTTGATCGCCGCCATCTTTATTTTGCTCTTTTATAATCCATACAATCCTTCCTTCGCAGGCTATAGGAATATTTTTTTCGTCTTTAAGCCCTATCTCAAGATTCACCTCTGAAAATAGACCAATATCTTTAACCAGCACAACACACACCCCTCCTGCTCCAATATTTCTTGTTGAAGAGTAAAACTCTTCTCCCGATTCTTTCTTAATTATCTTCACCCTGCAGACAAAAGGTGCTCGTGCATACGAACGGCGCTCCTGTCCTTGCCATTGACTAGCCATATCTTGCCTCCGTATTTAAAAATTTATAAAAAATTATTTTATTTTTTCTATAACCCTTTTTATGCTTTTGGCCTTTCCGCAAGATTCATCTATATCGATAATAACTGTCTGTAATTGTATGTCGTCCGTTGCAACCTCAAACCTTGAAGGCATGCCGCTTACAAATGCCTCTATCACCTTTTCTTTTTTTCTACCGATAATAGAATCACACGGTCCTGTCATTCCTGTGTCTGTGATGTATGCGCTCCCTAAAGGAAGCAATTGTTCGTCTGCTGTCTGGACGTGTGTGTGGGTGCCTACGCAAGCGCTCACCTGGCCATCAAGGAAAAAGCCCATTGCCCGCTTTTCGCTTGTTGCTTCAGCATGTATATCAACTATAATATTATGGGTTTCTTTACGGACCAATGGAAGTATTTTCTTTACGGCATTAAACGGGCAGTCTACCGGCCTCATGAATACTCTTCCTTGTAGGTTAATTACCGCCAGCTTCGTTCCATTCTTATCTATAATACAAAAGCCCTTGCCAAGCGCCATATCGGAAATATTTAGAGGCCTTATTATAAATGGGTGGCTCACTATATCAACTACCTCTTTTCTATCCCATATATGGTCGCCATTGGTAAGGACATCTATTCCAAGCGCAAATAATTCTTCTGCGGTTTTGGGCGTAACTCCCATACCTCCTGCTGAATTTTCAGCATTTGCTACAACGAAGCTTAAACCCTCTTTCTCTTTCAACGCAGGCAATAGCTTTTCAACTGCCAATCTGCCTGGGGAACCGACTATGTCACCTATGAATAATACTTTCATCTTAGGGTTCGTTATAGCGTTATAGCGTATACGCAATAACGCAAGTAACCAATTTACTTCGCGTACTCTATTGCTCTAGTCTCTCTAATCACAGTTATCTTTATTTGCCCTGGGAATTCAAGGCCCTGTTCAATCTTTTTTCTAATCTCGAACGCGAGGTTTGCAGATTCGTTGTCGCTTATCTTATCAGGCTGCACTATAACGCGTATTTCCCTACCTGCCTGTATGGCATAGGACTTCTCAACCCCTTTAAATATATTAGCAATAGATTCTAGCTTTTCCAAGCGTTTTATGTAAGTCTCCAAGGTCTCCCGTCGAGCTCCTGGACGGGCTGCGCTTATTGCATCGGCTGCTGCTGCCAAAACCGCATATACTGAAACTGCTTCGACCTCTTCATGATGGGCCTCAATTCCATGTATAACTTCCTGGCTCTCTCCGAATTTTTTTGCAAGATCTGCTCCTAGCTTTGCATGCGTTCCTTCAACCTGCTGATCAACGGCCTTTCCGATATCATGCAGAAGACCAACCCTTTTTGCAAGCTGGAAATTCAAACCCAATTCAGATGCAATATTGCCCATAATATAAGCAACCTCTCTTGAGTGCTGCAAGGTATTCTGACCATAGCTTGTACGATATTTAAGTCTACCTAAGAGTTTAACTAATTCTGGGTTAATATTGTGTATTCCCAAATCAAAGACCAATTTTTCTCCCTCTTCTTTAATCTTTGTATCCAATTCTTTTTTTGTCTTTTCAACTACCTCTTCAATCCTTCCCGGATGAATTCTTCCATCTGAAATTAGCTTTTCAAGCGAGATTCTTGCAACCTCTCTTCTTAGCGGGTCAAAACCTGAAAGCGTTACTGCCTCAGGCGTATCGTCAATAATAACATCTATTCCTGTTGCTAATTCCAGGGCGCGAATGTTTCTACCTTCTCTGCCGATTATACGGCCCTTCATTTCATCAGACGGAAGGTTTACAACGCTTACCGTTGATTCCGAGGTATGATCAACTGCACACTTAGCAATAGCGAGGCTCACTACCTCTTTAGCCGTCTTATCTGCATTCTGGCGTATCTCTTCCTCTGCCCTCTTGATTATTGCCCCCTTTTCATTATTCAATTCTTCTGATATCCTTGAAAGCAACACCTCCCTGGCATCCTCAGGAGAAAGAGAAGCGATCTTCTGCAGCCTGTTTTTCTCTTCAGCTATTAAAGCCTGCAGTTGGCCTTCTTTTTGCTTTAGGCCCTCTTCCTTAGTCCTGTAAGCTGCAACAGCTGCCTGAAAATCCTTTTCTTTTTTATTCAAAACCTCTAGTCGTTGATCAACGCTGTATTCCTTTTGTGTTATTTTTTTCTCAATACCGGCCAGTTCTTCTCTTTTTTGCCTTGTCTGATTTTCAAAATCCTGCCTGATCTGAAACAGCTTATCCTTTGCCTCTAATTCTACCTCTCTTTTTCTATTCTCAGCTTCTTTTTTAGCCAATTCAATTATCTGTTTGGCTGTATTTTTTGCAGATTCTGCCTTCTTCTCGGTTAGCATTGTGTGCAAAAAATAGCCTAAAATGGCAAATACAACGGCCAAGACAACATTGATAACAATTTGAAAAACCATATGCGTACACCTCCTTCTGTAAGCAAGCGACAAATTAAAAAATAAATATTTGCAAAAAGTCGCTATGTAGAAATAACTATTTTAACCTGTTTTTAACTAAGTTTAAGCGAAAATAACTTTATCTACGGAGAGATCGTGCGAAGAGACTGGGATATGCTTTAAGATTTGGAAACGGAAGGCAAGGCCAATTGAACGCGTCTTTCTTGATATTTTTTTAAGGAAACGGTCATAGTAACCCTTTCCTCTGCCCAGGCGAAAGCCTCGTTTATCAAAGGCAAGGCCCGGAGCGATTACTAGGTCTATATCATTAATCGGAAATTCGCTTACTCTTTTTGGCTGCAATATATTATATGGCCCTACAAGTAAATTCTCTCTGCATAATCCCAAAACCCTTGAGGGAATTATTTGTTTCTTTTCGATCCTAGTGACTGGGACCAATACCTTTTTACCCTCTTTTAAAGAATCTCTTATCATCTCTCTTGTCTCAACTTCGCCGTCAAACGACATATAAAATAAAATTACTTTTGCTCTTTTATATTCTTTTTGTTTAAATAACTTTTCTTTGATAACCCTACTCTTTTTAAGTCTTATTTCCTCCTTGTGATTTCTTAACTTCTCTAAGATTTTTTTGCGTAAGGATTCCTTGGTTAACATTTTACCTTTTTGTAAACTTAATATATCATAGTTTTTTACGCTTATCAACTATTTATTTATGTCCGTTATTTTTTCCTAAGCTCTTCCAGTCTCTTCTTTATCTTTGCCTCAAACCCAATATCGGTCGGCCTATAATACACCTTTTCTTCTGGCTTATATTCCTGTTTGGCATAATGGCCCTCATAGTCATGGGCATATTTATAATCCTTGCCATGACCAAGCGATTTGGCGCCTTTATAGGAGGCATCCTTTAGATGTTCTGGAACCTCTAAGCTTCTTTCGTTTTTCACATCAGACTCTGCTTCTTCAATGCCAAGATAGGATGCATTTGACTTTTGTGCACACGCCACATAAACAGCTGCCTGAGCAAGAGGAATCCTTGCCTCTGGAAGACCAACAAATTCAGATACTTGCAACGCTGCGTTAGCAACTACAAGGGCTAATGGATCGGCATTGCCCACATCCTCTGCTGCGCATATACAAATTCTCCTGGCAACAAATCTAGGGTCTTCTCCGCCATACAGCATCTTTGCCATCCAATAAAGAGCTGCATCTGGATCAGAGCCTCTCATAGACTTTATAAATGCCGATGCCATGTCGTAGTGGGCATCTTCATCCTTGTCATAGAGAATGGCCTTTTTCTGAATTGACTCCTGTGCAACCTCTAAAGTAAAATTGATAAAGCCATCTTTAGACATTGTAGTTGTCAAGACTCCAACTTCTAAAGCATTGAGTGCTCTTCTGGCATCTCCTTCACAAATCTTTGCTAAAAAGAAGAGGGCCTTTTTATCTACCTTGACCTTCAAATTGCCCAATCCTCTTTTCTTGTCCTTTATGGCATTATCCAAAATAACTACGATATCTTCTTCTTTAAGTGGTTTTAATTCAAAGACTAAGGAGCGTGATAAAAGCGGAGAGACGATAGAAAAGAATGGATTATGGACCGTTGCGCCTATCAGGATAACATTTGCCTCTTCTACATCTGGCATAAGCACATCCTGCTGTGCCTTGTTAAAGCGGTGGATCTCGTCAATAAAAAGTATCGTCTTTTTACCCTGATTTGTCTTTCTAAAGCGGGCACTATTGATAATCTTTCGCAATTCTTCAACATTAGACGTTACTGCATTTACGCGCTCAAAATAAGACTTAGTAACTGTACTTATTAAAAATGCAAGGCTTGTCTTGCCTGTGCCGGGAGGACCGTAAAGTATAATGGAAGTCAATCTGTCTGCCTCTATTGCGCGGCGTAGTAAGCTATCCTTACCTATTATATGCTCTTGGCCGACAAACTCATCGATTGTTTGAGGGCGCATACGAACTGCCAGAGGCAGATGCTGGTTATCTAAAGGATTTGGTTCGTGTTG
The DNA here is from genome assembly GCA_041309125.1 of Candidatus Omnitrophota bacterium. Taxonomy (GTDB): domain Bacteria; phylum Omnitrophota; class Gorgyraeia; order Gygaellales; family Gygaellaceae; genus JBFZAD01. Next base: position 5,441 of record JBFZAD010000037.1, on the reverse strand, counting down.
GAACAAATCTTTGTTGTGCTTATCTTGGGTGGTTTCTGCTTTAATCTTTTTCACAGGCATTATTGGGGGGGCTGGAAGAACCGAAGCTTTTTTCTAAGGCTTATATCTTGCTTGTTAAAGGATATTTCTCGGGATTTTCCAAGTTGTCGACCTCAAGATCTACATCAATATCCGGCCAGTGGAGATGGAAGCCGTGCAGCATACGAACATTATGGATTGCCTTTATTGGCTGATTTTCAAAATATGGATGTTCTTGATAGTTAAGAAAGTACTCTTTTCCCTTTACAAATAACCATATTCCACTTGGAGTGATATTCTCAACGACTACAGAAATGCCTCTTCCATTCTTTAATGATTTCATCTTTTCTTTTCTCCACAATCTTTTGTATTTCGTTTAATCTTTTAGCAGTCAGTTTATATGATACAGCTAAAGATACTGCTGGCTCTATCCAGAATTTAGCTTCGCCATCAGCACATTCAATATGAACGTGCATTCGGGTTTCTTCATTTGAAAGAAAATAAAACCTATAGTCTTTTATCCTAAAAACTGTTGGACTCAATCCCTTTTTCCTCCTGGATAATTATACCATATATCGACTTTAACTACAAATTGGATTTATGAAGAGGTTTTTGGGATATGTTTTTTGAGGGATAGGTTGGTTTTGGATCTCGCGCTGGAGCTAAAATGATAGCACCCCACACAGCAGGGAATTCCTGTTTTTGGCAATCTGCTGTGTGGGGTGCAAATTTGCCCATAGGGTACAAATGAAATGATTAGGTCACACCCAGCAGGGCATAAATTATTTAGCAATCTGCTGGGTGTGACATAATTTTTGCCAGCAAGTCCAACTGCTGGACAAAAATTACCCCGCCTTTGCCGTTAGAAAAATGAGTTTGAACCCGGTATGTTCAGGTGGGTGTCTCCTTCAGTTGACCTCGGCCAACGAAGAGTATTGACTCCCAAAGAATTGGTGTTGGCTCAACACACATACAGTATCTAACGCGCAAGGCAGGGAATTTTAAAAGATCTTTTATTTACATTTCAAAGTATATCACAAGCAAAAACAAATTGCAATAGAAAAAGATAGGTCTCTTTTATCCCTTTTTGCTCTGTTTGTCTTCCTGATTACCTTTTATAATTACATAAATAAAAAAGGATAGTACGGCCGCTGAAAGAACATATATGGGCCAATCTTGCACTAAATTACCAGTCATGGTTAATAGTCTCCTTGCTATTGTTATTAAAACTTAAACCCGTTAAATCCCATAAAAGCTAGACTTAATAATGCTGCTACAACAAAAGCTATCGGCAATCCTTGCAGCGGCCTAGGTGAATTACACAGTTCAAGCCGCTCCCTAATGCCAGACATTAAAAGCATTGCCAAAGTGTAGCCTACGCCAACGCACAATCCATGAAAAATCGAAAACACAAAACTTCCGGGAACAGGCTTTCCATTCGCAAAAAACATATCGATGTTCAATACCGCCACCCCCAACACCGCACAATTAGTAGTAATTAATACAAGATAAATACCGAATGCACGATAAAGCGTCGGCATCATTTTTCTAATCACCATTTCCGTTAGCTGGACAAACGCGGCTATAATCAATACAAAAACTAAAGTTCGCATATATTCCAACCGGAATGGAAGTAGCAGGAATCTAAATATGAGCCAGGTTAGTGCCGAAGACGAAGTAGTGACAAAGGTAACTGCCATACTCATGGCAAATGCCTGTTTTGTATCTTTGGATATTGCAACAAAAGGGCATAGTCCAAGGAAACGAGCTAAGATTACATTATTAATAAAAACAGAGGTGATAAATATCGATAAAAGCTTACTTGGATCCATACGATACCTCGATTAAAATTTATCCTGCTTGGTTCACTTCTTAGATTTCCTGTTTAGAATAAACATGAATACAAAAAAGCCAATAAACGCCACGACAAGAATAGCAATTGCTAACATTTGCTGTGCCTTATCTGACATAAGCTTTGCCCTCCTTCATTTGTTAATCTCTAAATCTCTTTGTATTTTTTGCGAAATTGTTCATAGAGACAAATAGTAATGAAAATAGTATCGCCAGAACAAAAACCCCTAATTGTTGCAATATAATAACCAATTCTAATTCCCCCTATTTTTTAACTTCTTTATTGTATTAGAATCTTTTTCGCCAAGGCCTTTTTTGAATATTCTTCTAAAGCAAAATATAGCTAAGCTTATAATGAATCCCCATGATATAATAATAAATATCCAACCGCTCAGTTTCAATCCGCGCTTCCTCTATCTGATATTATTGGTAACAACAAAAATAATGCAAAATATACCAGCTAAAATACAGATTCCGATTATAAATAATATAATTCTCATTGTTCTATCCATCTGTGTCTCCTCTCGTTAATAAAAACCGCCATCCCAAATATTATTCAGGATGGCGGCCCGACCATCTAATGTCCTCCGGAATGCGCTTCCGGACCCTTTTTTCCAAATTGATTATTTACAAATAAACAATGTCTTTTTCGTGATATAACGATAGAAATAAAAGCATATAATCCCTTAGATGACGAGTAAGCAAGAAGTTGTTTCTAACATGTTCTTTGCCGTTGTTGCCCAATTTTTTAGCATACTCATGGCTATTGAGCAGCTGTTTTATTGCGAATGCAGCGCCCTCAATTGAATGGCATAACAAGCCTGAATATTTGTGTTTTATCTGCAATGGTATTCCGCCAACATTTGAAGCCACAACGGGCTTTGCCTTCCATAATGCCTCTGCAACTGTTAAGCCGAATCCCTCCTTGAGCGACTTTTGGATTATAATCGTAGATTCAGTCTGTAGCGCATTGACCTCAATATCATTCTGAGGCAAAAGCAAGATATGGATATCGGAATCTATCTCTGCCCTCTTTTTAACTTCTTCTAAAACTTCTATCCCCTCAGGGTCATCCGAAGCAGCGCCTCCGGCTAATATAAGCTGGCAATCTGTATATTTCTTGACCTGCAGGAATGCCTCGATAACACCCAACGGATCTTTTAACCTATCGAATCTAGAAATCTGCGTAATAATAGGCTTATCCTTTTTTATATTATATTTTTTTAATACCGCTTCGATTGTTTCGTCTGGCAATTTTCTGTTTTTTTCACTTAAGGGGTCTATTGATGGCGATATGAGGAATTGTTTTATAGGCAGTCTTTGGGCAAAGCTTGGGGCAGAGAACACGGATGCGTCATAATCTCTAATAAAATTCTCCAAAAAACCCCACACTTTTTTATCAGGGCTGGAGACATCTATATGACAGCGCCAAATCCATTTATTGGATGACTTCTTTTTTATCAGGGCTATTGGTTGCGGATCGTGGACAAAAACTATATCTCCATATATATTAATTTCTTCTATGTTTTTACTGCTTGTATCCATAAATATGTCGAAGTCATTCTGGGTTATTGCTTCTGTCTTCCCATGCAGGGCATTATGAAACTTTTTAGTTACTTCAAAAAATTGCTCTCCGCCTTTTATCACATCCCATCTTGTGTCTACGCCCAACTCTTTTAATAGCGGCACCATACGATTTAAAATCTCTGCAACGCCTCCTCCTACTGCGGTAGAATTAATGTGCTGAATAACCTTGCCCTTGAGCCTATCGGCAAGAAGCCTTAAATCATCTATTACAGATTCCCCGACTATAGGTATATATTCTTCGATTCCCGGCATATTAAATGGAGATCCTTTTTTCTATTATTGTAATCACAGTTTTTCTTAAATCTTCCAAAGTGTAGGTGTACGGGTCAAGCCTTGAAATCTTATCGGCTAGGCCCTTATCGCCAATTGAATTCTCAATCCAGTTAGAAAAATCATTTGCCTTTTTTTCAAGCCTTAAGCGTGCTTCAAAGATATGAAAATAAATAGAATCAATAGTTATCTTCTTTAATACGTCTGTGAATTCTCTTAAATCAGTGACACTATAATTGGTAGGAACAAAAAAGCTCACTGATTTCATAAAATAGAATTCTTCACCTTGTTTAGCAAATTTTAACCGGCTTTGAGGATTGTTTTTTAAATATACCTCTATCGTATTGATAATCTTTTCCCTCAAGCTGTGTATTGAAGAATATTGGATTATATCAATACTGGATAGCTTTTCTCCCAGCTCATCTTCTCCGAGGATCCAAGTGACCCAAAATGCAAAATCATTCGGTGGCTCCGGGGAAAAAAACTGGTGTTGCTGCAAAAACCTATGCGTATGGTGATAAATGCTTGAGCCAGGGACATCCTTTAATAATTCCAGGAGTTGTTCTAGATTTGTTGCCTTTAACCCGGTGAGGCCTGTTAAATTCAATCTGGTATAAAATTTAAACGGCTCTTTTGCCTTTGTTAATTCTGACATATATATTCTTTGCCTTTTATCTCTAAAATCTTTTTCAAAAATTCAGCAACTTCATCTGTATCCTCCAAATAATATCGCGCATAAGAAGCCTTTGGCCTGCCTACGAATATCGTAATCCCCTTATTCCTTAAGGCATAAAATGCATCTTCATCCGTTAAATCATCTCCAATATATATTGGAAAGGCTTTTTTATTCTTTAAAGCAAATTCCTTTCTTGCTAATAGCCACAGCACAGCCTTTCCCTTATTCCACTCTACGGCAGGCCTTACCTCTAAAACCATTTTCCCGGGTTTTGTTTTTATCAAATTCTTTACTTTATCAATAATTACTGCCTCGCGGAAAATTGTTTTTATCGTGGGCGCTTGTTTTTTATTAGCCAGCCTATAGTGCAGACTTAAAGACAAGCCCTTATCTTCTATAAAAGCCCCTTTAATTAAAGAGATTTTGCTCTGCAACTCTTCTTTTAAACGAGAAATAACCTTTCTATATTTTGAAGAGATAGCGGGGCTGAATTTAATCTTTGGCCCATCTATTTCGAGGCCATGATTGCCGGCATAAATAACATTTTTTAATCCGATTGTCTTTTTTATATTTTCTATGGACCTTCCGCTAATAACAGCTACAGTGCAATCAGGGCGTTTTGATAAGCTGGATAAAATATTTTTCATCTCCTTAGTCAATACCGCTTTGCCTGGGGTATCGGCTATCGCGGATAGGGTACCGTCATAGTCCAAAAACAAGAATGTGTGTATGTTTTCTAAGCCTTCCTTGATTTTAACAAACTTATCAAATAGATAATCCATGATCTCGCCTTTTAAAGCTAGCAAATTTTAAACTTTCTTTAGTGCTGCTAATTCCGTAATAATGCTTCCTGCCCAACGATAGATATTATTCTTGCCGACAATCTCTCTCATATTTTCCATGCGTTTTTGCCTGTCCTGCTGATTAAGCTCTATCGAAAACTTTATTGCATCTGCAAACTCTTCTATTGCATAAGGATTTATTAGAACCGCATCGGTTAATTCTCTGGCTGCGCCGGTAAAGCGGCTCAATATTAAAA
>JBFZAD010000036.1:0-17489 GCA_041309125.1 Candidatus Omnitrophota bacterium | reverse complement strand
TCTGTATTTTTTTATTACAAAGTTACCACTCTGAGGGTTTTTTGCCCGCATACTCACCCCAGGACTTATCCAGTTCTTTGTCCCAGTCTATATGGACTTGGGCCTTGTCAGTAAAGTATACCCAGCCGCCGTCACCTAAGAATTTGGGCTCAATACTTGAAGGCTTATCATCATAGTCGTCGCTACCTAGCTTATTGCTGATAAACTCAAAAGGTATCTTTTCAAGGTAGCTACGCGCTTGTGTACCTTCTAAATAGGTCTGGGTTTTCAATTCACCCAGAGAAGACGGGTATCTGCCCTCTTTTTTATAAAACAGATCAACTTGAGTCCTGATAGTATCTAGATTATTTCTGGTGGCTATTACATTTGCCTCGCTGTCAACATTAATAAAATTTGGAATAAACTTAAGCGCAATCATAGCTAAAACACTTATAACTATCAAGATCTCTATAATTGTTACAGTTCTGCCTTTATTCATCTTTATTCTTTCTTTATAGATTCTAACTCTTTTTGAAGTGCTTCTGTTTTTACCTTATACTTATCGACTATCTCCTCTAGCTTTATTATCTTTTTTTGGTTCTTTGTCCTATCTATCTTAGCCTGAATCTTACCCTGATTCTTTTTATAATTATTGATCTTGTTTTGAAGATAAAGAGCAAGTGTACCATTCTGCCGTTTCTCTGAATCCCTGATCTTTTTTGACCTTGTTAATTCCTTATTCTCTCTTTCTAATTCCAAGTTCTTTTGAAGTTCTTTGCGCCGTAGCTCCCTTATCCTTATTGCCTCTTTAAGTCTCCTCGTCTTTTCTTCAATGTTTTGCTGACGGATAAGCTCATTGATTTTTCTAGATTCTTCTATTTTTCTTTGTCTGTCTTCTTTTGCCTTTTCTTTTATTGCTTGCCTTTCTTTTATCTTTTCTTCCTTCTTATATTTTGCTTGCTGAATCTTCTCTTTCTTCTTTGCTCTTTTTAATTCTTTTTCAACTATTTTTGCCCGCTTTGCCTTTTCTTTTTCTGAAAGAACTTCTTCTGGTTCCGGCTCACTTTTGACCTCTTGTACATGTGTTTGTTTTTCTTCCTTCTTCTCTTCAGTCTCTTCTGCAGGTTGCTCTCTTGGCTCTTGCGCTTGCTCTTGAGAAGATAAAGACTCTTCCTGCTTAACATCAGTAATCTTGATCTCGCCCTCTGTCTCTTGTGCGCATAAGAAGTCTGACATTAATACTAAGGAACTCATTAACATAATGACTAATACTATTAAAAATCTTATTCTCATAGCTACTTATCTTACCTCAAAAAAATTCTTAAGTAAATGTTTTTCTAACCTTTTTCAACTAATGCTTTGAATCATTACGGATAGAGTCCTTTCAATATCTTTGTATGAATGGGCCCTACTTAAAAAAGATGCCTCAAATTTAGAAGGGGGTAAATATATATTGTTTCTTAAAAGGCTGTGGTAAAACTTTATAAACTTTTTTCTATCTGAATTTTTACTGGTTTTAAAATCTACAACTTTTTCTTTTGTAAAGAATATTGAAAACATAGAGCCTATTCTATTTATTGAGACATCTATTTGTTTATTCTTAGCATAGCATAAAAATTCTTTAGCTAAAGTGCCGGCCTTTTCCTCTAAGGATTTATATATTTTATTGTCTTTTAATATTTCAAGGACCTTTATGCCTGCACTGACTGCCAGGGGATTGCCGCTTAATGTCCCTGCCTGATAGACCTTACCTATCGGAGATAAAAGATCCATTATCTCTTTTTTGCCTCCTAGAGCCGCGATTGGAAGACCAGCTCCTATAATCTTTCCTAAGATTGTTAAATCAGCTCTTATGCCAAAGATATCTTGAGCCGTGCCATACCGTAAACGAAAGCCCGTAATAACCTCATCAAAGATTAACACAATATTATATTTTTTTGTTATCCTTCTTAATTGCTCAAGGAATCCATTTGCCGGAAGGACTACCCCCATATTGGCAGCTATTGGCTCGACAATAATACAGGCAACTTTTTTAGCCATTTTCTTGCAAATCTTTTCTACGCAGTTAATATTATTGTATGGGAGACTTACAGTTAATTTAGCTAAATCCTTTGGTATACCGCTTGAAGATGAGACAGAAAAACTGGAAAGGCCGCTTCCGGCATTAACCAGGAGGCTGTCTGAATGGCCGTGGTAACAGCCATCAAATTTAATTATGTAATCTCTTTTTGTAAAGGCACGGGACAGACGTATTGCAGTCATCACAGCCTCTGTGCCTGAATTGACCAATCTTACTTTTTCAATTGATGGAACTGCCGCTTTAATAAGCTCTGCGAAATTTATCTCCTTATAAGTGGCTGTACCATAACTTGTCCCAAGCGAGGTTGCCTCTTTTATCGCATTATTAATCTCTGATTGCGCATGGCCTAATATAATTGCACCCCAGGACATACAATAGTCCAGGTACTGGCTGTTATTCTCATCAAAAATCCTTGCTCCCTTAGCCTTCTTAATAAAGATTGGGTTCCCCCCAACTGCCTTAAATGCGCGAACCGGACTATTAACCCCTCCTGGCATAAGTTGATTTGCCTTTTTAAATAAATTTACGTTTTTATCCATTATAAAAAAATGCCGACTTCTTAAGCTCTTTTAATGTATCTAACTGCTTAAAGTCTGTCGTACAAAAAAGCCTGGCTAAATCATTTATGTTATCAAATAAATCTGCCTTGCTTCTTGCATGAATCATTGTAAAGAAATTATACCTGAAGTCTGGAGTTGTTTTTCTGATGTATGCGTGGCTTACAAAAGATAGTCTGTCTATTTGTCTTGCAATCTTTTTAACTTTGCTGCTTTTAATGTCCCATGCAACCAGGCTATTTTTTGAATATCCGAATTTGCTGTAATCTATTCTTGCAGAAATCTTTTTTATAATACCCATTTTCTTTAATTTCTGTATCTTTTCAATAAGCTCATCCTGCTCGATATTCAAATCCTCTGACATGGCTTTAAAAGGCGTAATAGAGTCAATCTTAAGAGATGAAAATCCGTTGATAATATTTTTCTCTAACTTATTAAGTTTCATAAAAAAAGTTTGTTTTAAGCTTTATCCTATCTATAGTCTCGAGATCCAATATTTCTTGTATGTTAAAAATTTTTTTTATTTTGTTCAAGAGTGCGTTTTTTTCTTTTCTTTCTTTGTAGCTAAGCGTAAACCATATATTAAACTCATTGTCTCTTAAATAGTTATGAGTAATTGATCGGTAGGAGTTTATAAATTTTATTAATTCTTTAAACTTTTTCTTCGGGGCTTTTAATGCTATGAGGGTAGTCTTAAGGCAAAGCCTTTCTAAATTAAGATTAGGCCCAATACCTCTAATAAGATTTTTTCTTTTGAAAGTTTTAACTCTTTTGAATACATATCTTTCAGGAATATTTAATCTTTCACCTATTTCTTTATATGGCCTTTCTAAAACAGGAAAATCATTGTGCAAAGATTTCAATATCTCTAAATCTTTTTTTTCTATTCCCTTAGCCATTCGGCAATATCCTTTGCCCAATAAGTAATAATGACACTTGCCCCTGCCCTCTTAAAACCAGATATTATCTCAAGGACAATATTTCTTTCATCAAGTGAACCACTCTTACAAGCAGCCTTAATCATAGAATATTCACCGCTGACATTATAGACTGCAACAGGGATATTAAATTTCTCCTTGATTCTATAAATAATATCCTGGTATCCTAATCCGGGCTTTACCATAATTAAATCTGCACCTTCCCGGATATCCAGACGAACCTCTCTGACAGCCTCATCAGCATTTGCAATATCCATCTGGTAAGTTTTTCTATCCCCAAAACTTGGGGTAGATTCCGCAGCCCCTCTAAAAGGAGAGTAGAAACTTGAGGCATATTTAGCAGAGTATGCCATTATTGGAACATCTTTAAAATTATTTTCATCTAAAGCCTCTCTTATCGCCTTTACCTGACCATCCATCATGCTGGAAGGCGCAACCATGTCTGCTCCTGCCCTCGCGTGTGAAATAGCCGTCTTTGCGAGTAATTCGAGCGTAGAATCATTATCTACGAAAGATGCGTCGTGCGTCGTGCGTCGTGCGTCGTGCGTACGAACTACACCGCAGTGGCCGTGTGAAGTATATTCACAGAGGCATACGTCAGTCACTACAAGAATGTCGATTCTCTTATCCTTTATGCACCTTATGGCTTTTTGAATAACGCCATTGTTATCATAGGCAGAGGTGCCTAATTCATCTTTTTTCTCTGGGATACCGAATAACAATATCGCGGGAATCCCTTGTTTCTGCGCTTCTTTTACATCTTTTATTAAATTGTCTACGGAAAGCTGGAAAATTCCAGGCATTGAATTAATTCTGTTCTTGATGCCTCTTCCCTCAACAACAAAATAAGGCATCATAAGGTTATCTATAGAAACTATTGACTCCCGGATTAATCTTCTAAAGTTTTTATTTTGCCGCAGCCTGCGTGGCCGACTCAAAGGATGATGCATATTCTCCTCTTGTTTCAATATCATTTAGATAACAACTGGGGTCTTCTTGCCAAATATCGCCATGCACAAATTTAGCCCTTACTCTACAACCTCCACACATAGATTTATAATTACACAAACCGCATTTACCTTTTAAAAATTTTTCTTTATTTCTAAGCTGCTTTAAAAGCTCATCATCGCTATTTATAATTTCACTAAATCTTCTTTCAAGACAATTACCCAGGGTATAATCCTGCCAGAATTGACAGGGATGCACATCTAGTTTTGAATCAATATTAAAAAGCCTGACTCCTGCGGAACAACCTCCTCGCAATGCCCCGGTATTCAAGCTATCCTTATTAAGCTTTTTATATACATAAACTCCATCACAGGGATTATCTGTAGTCAGTATTTGAGTCTTATCTTTAAATTTATCTACAGAACTTATTAATTCATCCATCACCAATCTTCTCTGATAATTTGATAAGTCAGCTGATTTGAGCTTTTCTCCTCTTCCTGAATAAACAAGAGAATAAAGGCAGAATCTGGGTATTTTTAAATCCTCTATTAATCCCAGAATATATCTTAATTCTTTTATGTTATATTTTGCAATGGTAAAACGTAGCCCCACCTTTAATCCTAGCTTTTTGCATACCTTTACTGCAGATAAGGCTTTTTGGAATGCATAAGTTTTCTGCCTTAATAAATTATGCGTTAATTCTGTGCCGTCAATACTAATGCCTATATATTCAATTCCTGTATTTTTTAGTTTTGCTGCGACCTTCTCATCTATAAGCGTCCCATTGGTTGAAAGCGCAAGATTCATTCCGGCATTCTTTATAAATTTTGAAAGCTCGAATATGTCTTTGCGTAGTAATGGCTCTCCACCGGAAAAAATAATTGTTGAAACCTTTGCCTCTTTTAAATCCTTAATAATCTTCTTAGCTTGCTTGGTTGTAAATTCTCTTAATCTTTTTTTATTGCTTGCTCCTGAATAACAATGTACGCACTCTAAATTGCATCTTGAAGTTAAGTTCCATACGACAATTTTGCCATCTTTGGATAATTGCCTTGCGATACCGCTACATAATGCCGTTAGGTCAACCATGTTGAAAATATTCCTTTATCGCTTTAATCAACCCTTTTATTGTGTATTCCTTTGCCTCTATGCGCGGCTTAAATCCTAAGCGCCTTATTGAATCAGAAGTCACAGGCCCTATTGAGGCAAACATTGCGCCTTTGGCAATATTTTTTATAGATGCACCACAAGCCAGTGCAAAATTCTTAACGGATTCTGAACTAGTAAAAATAATCAGATCAAAGTGATCTTTGAGGATTTTAATTCTATCAATCTTAGGGCTTGTAATTCTATACAGAATATTTTCTTTTATCAGCTTTGCTTTTCTTCTTAAGAATTTGACTAAGATATTATTGCTCTTATCTGAACAGAACACAAGAATCCTTTGATCCCTAAGATCCATTTTATTAAATTTCTTTATAAGGCCATACGAGCTGAATTCAACAGGTATTAAATTTACCCTTAGGCCCTTTTTCTTGACGAGATTAGCTGTTTCAGCACCAACGCATGCTATCTTAAGTTTCTTTGGAATCTTTTTGATTCTTTTTAAAAATATGTCTGCTGCTGTCTGGCTCATAAATACTATCCAGTCGAAATTCTCTAATTTATCGATTTTAATATTAGGCCTTCTGGAAATTTTGATAGTCGGTAATTTTATAACCCTGGCGCCTAATTCCTCTAATGGCTCACTTAGCTGGCTGAGCCTTTCTATCGGCCTTGTTACAAGGACTGTCTTTGCCTTAAGTGGCAAGCTATTCATTGATTTATAGAGGCTGACGGTTTTTGATACCACAAAAACTGAAGGAGGCTTTATGTTAAGATCTATTACTTCTTTATTTATATTTTGAAGAGTTGAAATAAGTTGTCTCTGCGTCGGCAATGTAGCATCTTGAATAATACAGCATGGTGTATTTTTAGATAGGCCTGCCTTAATTAGATTGTCCGTAATTTTTTTCAGATTCCCTACTGCCATATAAAAAATCAAGGTTCCGTCAAGATGAGCTACTGCCCTGTAATTTATTCCCTTGCTATCCTTGGCATTATGGCCTGTTATCAATGTAACATAATTTACTAGATTTCTGATAGTAATTGGTAGCTTAATATATTCACAAGCTGCAAACCCGGAGGTTATGCCTGGTACAACCTCATAAGGGATTCCCATTTTTTCTAAATACAGTGCCTCTTCGATTCCTCTACTGAATATAAATGGATCTCCGCCTTTAAGCCTTATAACTGTCTTTACTTTTTTAGCCCATCTTACCAACAGCTTATTTATCCCATCCTGGTCTGTGTATTCCTTCTTGCCTTTTTGTGCAACTGCTATTTTTTTTGCTCTTTTGGAAAAAGATAAGATTTCTTTATTTACCAAATAGTCATACAATATTACATCTGCCTTTCCAAGCAGAAACTTTCCTTTTATCGTCATTAACCCCGGATCTCCAGGGCCTGCGCCTATTAAATATACCTTCCCTAATTTCATAGTGCTTCTTTTTTTAGCTTTTTAACAAGCCTTTTGCCTATGTTAGATGAATTTAGCTTATCCACAATTAAACTGCCTCTTATAAGCCCATTTTTTGAATTAATCAGGCCCTCTATTTTTAATTTGCCCTTGCTTACCTTGGCCAATACAGCAGCCTCATTTTGGCATCCGCCGCCAAGCGCCTTTAAAAATGACTTTTCAGCCTGAAATTCTAAAAAAGAATCAGGGTGGTTGATTTTTTTTAATATATTCTTAATATCGTAATCATTCTTTCTAATCTCTATAGCCAGTGCACCCTGGCCGCAGGCTGGCAGAATTGATCTAAAGTTGAAAATAGTGGATGCCTTTTTCTCTAACTTCAGTCTTTTTAAAGCTACGTAGGCCACTGCTATTGCATCAATATTAAGTTTATCCAGTTTTTCTATGCGGGTATCTATATTTCCTCTAATATCACAAAATCTCAGGTCATTTCTTAGGGTTTTCAGTTGTGCTCGTCTGCGCGGGCTGGATGTGGCTATCAAGGCATTTGACTTAAGATTTTTAAATTTAACATTATATTTTGATATAAGAGCGTCTCTTGGATCCTGCCTTTTAAAGATAGCGCCTATTTCTAAAGAGCCGGGTAAATCTACAGGAAGGTCTTTTGCGCTATGGATAGCCACATCAATTTCTTTATTGATGAGAGCCTGCTCCAATTCTTTAACAAATATTCCCTTTGTGCTGGGACTGGATAAAATCTTTGTTTTTAATTTATCTCCTGATGAAACTATTCTTTTTATCTTAAAGCTGTACCCCGGAAACTCCTTTTTAAGCTTATCTATAACCAGGCCTGTCTGCGCAAGAGAAAGCCTACTTTTGCGTGTTCCTATAATAATCTTTTTATTAGGCATGAATTAAATCCAATGAAGCCTGTGGCAGCTTTTTTGAAAAGGAAAATACTTCATCCTCTATTATTGAATCACACAGCGCAAGTTCTTTTTTGCGAGACCTTAGATTCTTTTGGGAGATCAATTTCAAACTATCAATATTGTATAGCCTGATATTTTTATTATCGCCAAGTGAGGGATCTATATCCCGAGGCATGGCCAAATCAAGGATAAATAGCCTTTTTCTTCTTTCTGCAATAATATCAGATACATCCTCCCTCTTGATAATCAAATGGGGCGCAGAGGTACAGCTTATAAGAATATCAATATCTCTTAGATATTCTATTATTTCAAAGAATTTAATACACCTGGCATTAAAAATCCTTGCCAAGCTCCTTGCACTGCTAAAGGTCCTATTTGCTACAAATATCTCGCCCACATTATTTTTAAGCAAGCCCCTTGCAGTAAGCTCGCTTATCTTTCCTGAGCCAATAATAAGTACCTTCTTATTATCCAGGCTTTTAAAATTTTTTATTAATAGTTTTAATGCAACTGAACTTACGCTTACAGGAAGCCTTCCTATGCGGCTATTGTGCCTAATCTTTTTTGCTATATTAAAGGACTTTTGAAATATCATATTGAGTATTTTAGAGGTAGTTTTCTCTCTAGAGGCAATCCTGTAGGCGTTCTTGACCTGGCCTAGAATTTGTGTTTCTCCTACCACCATTGAATCCAGACCAGAGGCCACCCTGAAGATATGTCTTATTGAATCTTTTGTATTAAAGACATAGAAGCTATCTCTATGGTTTTCTAGGCAGACATTTTTGGAATTTTTCAGAAATTCTATGATGCTTTCCAAAGCACTTTGTGAATTCCTGGATGAGACATAAATCTCTGTCCTGTTGCATGTAGAAAGGATTACGCATCCGGTAATATAAGGATATGATTTAAGAATGGCCAGCTCCTGGTTAAGTTTAAACGAAGATATATTCAAACTCTCTATTAATTCCAGGCTGGCAGTATTATGGTTACAACCTAACGTAATTATGTGCATATTTATTATAAAGGCTGGCTAATCTTTTCTTTAATTGCGAAGTCTTTCTATCTCTGGCTAGCTTAATCATTGAGGTAGAAGTGATTTTATTAAATAATTCTTTTCTTAGTTTTATTGACTGGATATTCCTTATTATTTTCTTTCTGTAATCTGAAAGTAGAGTAAGAAATTTTATAAATTCCTTACCATACCCAAGCTCTATTTCTCCTTTAATTCTTTTGGCTAGCGTAGGACTTGAGCCTTGTGTTGAAACAGATATAGTCAAATCCCCTTTTCTAAAAAATGAAGGGAAAATCACATCTGACTCATCTTTACTATCTACAACATTGACTAATATGTTTTTTCTCCTTGAGAGATTAGAAATATGAGAATTGAGTGACTTGTTATTAGAGGCTGCTATAACAAGGAAAATTCCTTCTAGATCAGATTTATTAAAAACTCTTCTTTTAAATACTATCTTATTGTTTTTTACAAGTCGCTTAATGGGAATGCTTGCTGAAGGGCTTACTAACTTAACCTTAGCGCCGCACGCAAGAAGAGATTTTATCTTTCTTATTGCGACTGGGCCTGAGCCCACTATTAGGCACTTCTTATTCTTTATATTGAGTTGGATGGGTAGGTAATTCATTTTTCGTTATGCGTAGTGCGTAGTGCATAGTGCGTAATAATATCTACGCATGACGCAAAACGCAATACGGACGTTTCGCAAATTGCACTATCAGTACTCTATCCCCTTGCGACTCTTTATGCCTCTTTTATAATAATGCTTAACTTCTTTTATCTCACTCACTAAGTCTGCGATTTCAATTATCTCTCTGGGGGCATATCTTCCGGTAATCACTACTTCAATTTTTTTCGAAATACCTTTGACAAACTTAATTACCTCTCTCTTTTCTAATAGCCTTAGATGCAGCGCTACATTAAGCTCATCAAGGATAAGAATGTGCGGTTTTATTGTTTGAGCTAAGAATCTTGCCCTTTCAAAACATTTTTCTGCCAAGAATAAGTCTCTTTTCGTAACTTTATTTCTATAGCATAAGCCTCTGCGGCCAAAACTATAAATTTTAATATTCTTTAGTTTTTCAAGGATCCTTGATTCTGCGCAGGTAGGAGTTTTTAAGAATTGAACAATAGAAACTCTTTTATTGTTGCCTAATGCCCTGACTGCAAGACCAATCGCCGCTGTTGTCTTACCTTTACCATTTCCGGTGTATACCTGAATCATGGTAGTATTGTATCACAATTACAAATGTTATGAAATGTTTTTAGGATTAAAAAGATTATAAAGAAAGTATTAGAAGCAATAAGTTCTCAAAAACAAAAATACTCTATTGGCTTAGAGTATTTTTGTATTATTTAGATTTTAGCGCCTTTGCAGCGCAGGTAATTCTTTTATTTAAACAATGCGTTCTTAACAATAAATGCTGCAAATACAATCGAGACCATGGACATAAGCTTAATAAGTATGTTTAGCGATGGCCCGGCCGTATCTTTAAATGGATCCCCAACTGTATCGCCTACAACGCCTGCCTTATGAGAAGGAGAGCCTTTGCCGCCTAGATTGCCTTCTTCAATGTATTTTTTAGCATTGTCCCAAGCTCCTCCTGAATTTGCCATCATTATTGCCAGGATAAAACCAGAAACAAGTGAGCCTGTTAAAAGGCCTACGTTTGCCTCAACCCCTATTAGAAGCCCGATTATTATCGGTGAGGTTATTGCTAAAAGCGAAGGAAGAATCATTTCTTTCTGTGCAGCCTTTGTAGCAATCATTACACAGCTTGCATAATCTGCTTTTGCAGTCCCCTGCATAAGACCGACTATCTCTTTAAACTGCCTTCTTACTTCAATAACAATCTTACCTGCAGCGCGGCCTACTGCCTGCATTGTCATTGAACAGAATAAAAACGGAAGCATCCCACCTATAAAAAGCCCTACCAATACCTTTGGATTCATAAGGCTCATATCCATATTTACGCCAAGCTTGACAACCTCTTCTCTATAGGCTGCTATTAATGCCAGTGCAGTTAGTGCAGCTGAGGCAATTGCAAAACCCTTGCCCGTTGCCGCTGTTGTATTGCCTAGAGAATCAAGCGCATCTGTGCGTTTTCTTACATCTGGCGCAAGACCTGCCATCTGGGCATTTCCACCTGCATTATCTGCAACAGGACCATATGCATCTGTTGCTAAGGTTATGCCTAAGGTTGAAAGCATGCCAACTGCAGATATTCCAACTCCGTAAAGTCCAAGGCCTGGATTTGTTGCACCTCCGGATAAATAATAACTCGCAAGGATAGCTATACCAACAACAACAACCGGTACTGCCGTTGATAGCATTCCTATAGCTAATCCTGAAATTATTACAGTTGCAGGACCTGTGGTAGACGACTCTGCAATCCTCTTAGTAAAAGAATACCGCGAGGAAGTGTATATCTCTGTTGCCAATCCAATGATAATCCCTGCCAGGAGGCCTGAAAGAATTGACCAATACACCCCAAGATGACTTTTGCCCAACACATTCGTGACTATAAAAAAAGAAATAACGGCTATAAGCCCTGCACTTACAAAAACTCCTTTTCTCAAGGCAGCTAATAACACACCCTGGCTTGCTTCTTCTTTTGCGTGAACAAAAAATGTTCCGATAATAGAAGCTACAACTCCAACCGCAGCCATTGTCATAGGTATCGTTACGCCATCTACTCCTAATCCAGCAGCAACTCCAAGTGCAGAAGTCGCAACTATAGAGCCTACATAAGATTCATAAAGGTCAGCTCCCATTCCTGCAACATCACCGACATTGTCACCTACATTATCTGCAATAACAGCAGGATTTCTTGGATCATCTTCTGGAATACCTGCTTCAACCTTACCGACTAAATCAGCTCCGACATCGGCTGCCTTTGTGAATATACCACCTCCAACCCTTGCAAAAAGCGCTTGAGAGCTTGCGCCCATTCCAAAACAAAGCATTGTAGATGTAATTGCTGCGATTTTTTCAATCCCCATTGGGGTTGGATTAAAAGAATAATACCAATTGAGGAAATAATACCATATACTTAAATCTAATAAGCCTAAACCAACTACAACCATGCCCATTACTGCACCTGATGAAAATGCTATTCGTAGGCCAGAATTCAGGCTTGTACATGCGCCTTGCGCAGTCCTATTAGAGGCACGTGTTGCAATAGACATGCCTATAAATCCAGATAGGCCTGAAAAGAAACCTCCTGACAAGAAGGCAAACGGAACAAATATTACAAGATAATTTCCGAATGCAAGCAAAAGAAGTATGCAAAATACAATTACAAAGAATATAGACACAACTAAATATTGTCTTTTTAAATATGCCTGTGCTCCTTCTCTCACTGCCAGGGCAATCTCTTTCATCTTGTCTGTGCCTTCAGGGGCTCTTAAAATTCGTATTGCCAAGAATACAGTAAAACCCAATGCCAATATCGACCCAAACGGCGCTAGCAATAATAGACTATCTCCCATAAACCCTCCTCTAAATGAAACTAATATAAAAAATAAATTAATTACGGCCTAAATTTGGCTTACGTCCTTTGTTAGCCTTTTTAGACCTCCAGGATAATTTTGCTCTTCTAGACCTTTTTCCCATAAAAAACTCCTTTCTTTGCTTTAGATTATTAATATTATGATATTACAAATAACAATAATAGCAAGGAAAATATGCGCTAAAGAACATCTCTTACCTTTTTTAAGGAATCTACTATTAAAAAAGGGGTTTCTTTCCTTATCTCCATTTTGCTACTTGAGCCCGTAGTAACAATTATTGTTTTAACTTGAGCTCGCCTTGCAGTTTGGGCATCAATAGCCATATCTCCTATAAAAACTGTGTTTTTAGGCCTTATATGTAATTTTTTCATAATAAATTTTAGAATCTCAGGGTTTGGCTTTCCTTTTTTTAATTTATCGGCGCAAACAACGGCCTTGAAATATTTTGCTAGCTTCAAATGCCTTATAATAATCCAGGAATATTTAGTTGGCCTGTTAGTTGCAATGGCTAATTTGTATTTCTTTCTATACAGATAATCCAATGTTGCCTTTGCGCAAGTTAATAATTTTGCCCCTGTCAAGAGATCGAGTTTATGGGCCTTACGATATATCTTTAATGCCCTGTCCGCTAAACCCTGTCCAACAAAATAGCTAACCAAACTCCTATCTCCCCAGCCAACTCTTTTCTTAACTGCAGACATATCCTGTCTCCTAAGGCCAAGCTGCTTAAGAACATAATTAACGCTTTTAAATATGGCGGGATAGGCATTAATCAGTGTCCCATCCAGATCAAATATAATTAGTTTAATATCTTTTAATTTCTTATCCATATACATAGCAAAATAAAAAGTGTTTTATCTAGGAGTTTATTATATAATAGAATTTATGAATAATCCAGCTGATTACGCAGGTAGAGAGCGAAGAAAATACAAAAGGCTCTCATATTGGACTACTGCCAGATACAGAAACATTGAAAAAGATTCTGAATTTAGAAGTGCTGCCGTAGAGAATATAAGTATAGGCGGCCTCTTGATCAAGACAAAGTCTCAATCAGAATTGCATGAAATATTTGAGATTGAACTGTATATCCCCTATATAAAAGGCTTTCGCCTGGTTAAGGTAAAGGCAAAGAGCCTGTGGCAAAAAAAGGATGAGAATAATGAATCCTATAGCATGGGATTTGGCTTTACCCATCTTGAGGATGACTCAAAAAATCTACTAAATGATTTTATTAATCATTTTGAAAATGAAGACGTTTATAGTTTGGATTTTAAGGATAAATACCTGCATATACCATACTGGTGCTTATTAGATTATTCAATTATCCTTGATGACACACTTGGTGCTGAAAAAGGTATTAATACATATGAAATTGTCTTTGAATCTAAAAATAAGATCCTATCAAATTCTGCGATTTTGATTTCGCTTAAGGTCCCTACGATAAAGATGCCTTTTAAGGCAAAAGGTCTTGTCACAGATATAAAAGAACAGCACAAAGATCTTGCATACAGCGTATTTGTAATGCTCTATAATCTTAACAAGGAGCAGATTGACGGCCTGATAAAGTTTTCAAAAGAATAAAACCATCCTCATGGTTATGCCAAGCCCTGCCAAAAACACCTCTTTATATTCCGCATGCATTATCAAGGGAATCTCTCTTATTATTATTCAAACGCTTTTTATCAGAGAGCTTTTAGTGGTGTTCTCTGGCAATGAGCTGACAATCGCAATAATATTGGCTACATGGATTGCGCTTGAAGCCATCGCAAGTGGGCTCATTTCAAGGATAAAGATTAACAATCCCTTTATTTCATATGTATTATCTCAGATAGCCATCTCTTTAATCCTGCCGTTTAACATTTTATTTATCCGCAACATTAAAAATATATTGCATATCATGCCTCAGGAAGCTGTAGGCATTGGGCATATATTTATTATCTCATTTTTTGCGCTAGTGCCAGTATGCCTATTGGATGGCTTTATGTTTCCTCTAATCGGCAGGCTTATTTCAAATACTGCAAAGGGTATTAGTAAGGTGTACATACTTGAGGCACTGGGAGTAATGGCAGGAGCAAATATATTTACTTATATATTATTACCTCATATAGACAGTTTTAGGATATCCATAATGGTAAGCAGCTTAATACTTTTAAGTAGCCTTTCTATTTCCTTATCCTGGTTAAGCCCAAATAGATTAAAAAGGGTTCTTTTGGTAACTGTTTTATCTATCGTCATATTAATTATTGTTTCAAATGCATCAGGCCTTCTCAATCTAATAGGAGATCTTTCAATAAAAGAGCAGTTTAAGGATTTTAAGGTAATTGAGAATAAGAATTCTATATATTCAAATATTATTGTCGGGGAAAGAGAAGGTCAGCTGACATTCTTTTTGAATGGCTCGCCGTCATCTGTGTTTCCTAGCCAGAATACCGGATTTGCACAGGAGATTACTCATCTTCCTCTTCTTAGCCATAGAGGTGCAAAAAATATCTTATTGATTGGCGATGCAAGCCCAGTATTGTCTGAACTATTAAAATACTCACCCGGACAAATTGAATATGTAGCAATAGATTTTAAGCTAATAGGGCTTATAAGAAAGTATTCTCCTTTAAATCTTTTTAAAGAAAGGATAAATACTATAATACAAGACCCAAGGAGATATATTAAGTCTACAAAAAATAAATTTGATATAATCCTCATCAACCTTCCAGAGCCATCAAGCATATTCACAAACCGCTTTTTCACAAAGGAATTCTTTAAAGAGACACATGGTATATTAAATAATGGCGGCATCATTACATTTCATTTACCTGGCACACTTAGCTACTATTCAGATGAGCTAAAAAAAATAAATGTAAACATTCTAAACACATTAAAAAGTGTATTTAATAATACAGCTGTTATACCAGGTGATTCAAATATATTCCTGGCCTCAAGCGAAACAATAAACCTTGATTATGATTATATGGCCTTGCGCTTAGAAGAAACAAAGATTAATGCCAGCCTTATTACCAAGGACTATCTTAAGTATCGGTTAGAACCACATTATTTCAAATGGTTTAATAGCTCAATTAAGAATACCTCAACAGGCATAAATTCTGATTTAAGGCCAGCGGCGCTATTCCATACTCTGGCTTTATGGAATTCAAAATTCTACCCCCATTCCAAAAATTCTTACAAACTTCTAGAGAAGATAAATATATTCGCCGTGCTTTCTATTGTTTTAATTATTTTATTTATTCTTTTTTATAGAATACATAATAAAAGAAATTTTTCTTTGGTCATTGCCATCTCTACCACAGGCTTTTTTGCAATGGCCTTTAATATAATTCTTATTATTATGTACCAGGGGTATTTTGGCTATATATTTGGAAGGCTTGCGCTTTTAAGCGGTTTTTTTATGGCAGGTCTTGGTATCGGAGCCATTGTTTCTCTTAAAAAAATGTATTTTCTGGGCAGGGATTTGAAAAATTTAATAATAATAGAATCTATCTTGATATTAACAGGCTTATTATTAATTATTTCTGTAAATTTAAATTTTTTCATGAATGAATATATATTTTATTTATTTTCTTTTTTAACAGCAGTTATAATAGGATTTGAGTTTCCTATTGTGAATGAATTATATTTGAACAAATATAGGCAGGGTAATCTTGGGTTTATCTATTCTTTAGACTTAGTGGGCAGCTTTTTAGGAGCGATTATCTCGGGGATTATACTCATACCTCTTTATGGCGTAATAACAACTTCTATTTTTCTGATGGCTACTAAAATAATTAGTATTTTATTTTTGTCCATCAATAGGATTTACAACCCCTCCTGAAACAATTAATTTTAATGCATCTTCTACAGAGATTTCTAAAGTTATGACCTCTTTGCGCTCCATCATTATATAAAATCCTGACAAGGGATTAGGGGGACTGGGAATGAATACATTCACAAGGTCTAAGCCTGTCTTTGTGCAGGCGTCTTTTAATCCTTCGTTTGTAAAAAATCCTATTACATAGATTCCCCTGCGTGGGTATTCTACCAACACAACTTTTTTAAAAGGCACCTCTTCGGCAGAAAATAAAAATTGGATAATTTGTTTTGCCGCAGGATAAATCAATTTGATTAGGGGGAATTTAAGAAAGAACTTCTCAAAAAGCGACAGAAATGCTTTTCCAATGTATTTTCTTGCAAAGAAGCCGACAACGAAAGTCAAGATAAGGAATGAGATCAAGCCAACCCCAGGTATATAAAAACCAAAGAACTTTATCATAATCCTATTAACAAAATTCCCTAAGATTCCATCCAGGAAATCAAGTATTGCTATCAAAAGCAAGACTGTAAATAAAATAGGTAGGATAACAATAAGACCCGCGATAAAAACTTTTTTAAATTTATTCATTTTCTCCCAATATTTTAGAAAGCCACATAGAAATAGGGTGGTCTAAGAAATTTCTATCTTAAACCACCCTATTCTCGAAAGATGCTCTAACTTTTTGCTATGAGCACCGTTATCAGTCCTGCAAATACCAAGAATGGACCCACGCATGCTCTTACTAATATCATAAAATCCACAAACCATATCTTAATTAACCAGAGCCCTACCAATATTAGAACTACCCCCAGTAAATATTTTGCCAATGTCTTTAGGGTTTCTGATGACTTTGCCTCTTTTTTCTCTTCTTCTGCCATATAATCCTACCTCCTTTCAATTTACTGAAAAAATAGTATATCTTACAATGTTGATTTAATATAATATGTTAAAGCAGCTAGTATATATTTTATAGCAAAGTGATAAAAAAATCCACAAAAATTTTTATTGATTTATTTCGGCCTTGTCTTCCAACGCCGGTGGATCCAGCCCCACTCTGCGGGGTATTTACGGATATATTTCTCAAAAATATTAGTTATTTTTTGCACATTAAACAACACCGTCTTATCATAGTCTTCTTTTTCTTCTATTTGTATTTCTGGCTCGATAATTATCTTAAGGGTATTATCGCTATTTCTTACTGCGAACATAGCAA
>JBFZAD010000035.1:0-9205 GCA_041309125.1 Candidatus Omnitrophota bacterium | reverse complement strand
TTGTGGACAGCCCATATACAATAAAAACCTGGATGAAAATTTAAGGGTCTGCCCTAAATGTAACCATCATTTTTCCTTGAATGCAAGGCAGCGTATAGATTTATTGGCAGATAAAGACTCGTTTGAAGAGTTTGATCCGGATATGACTAGCTGTGATCCTCTTGAATTCAAAGGCACCAAGACTTACAAAGAAAAGCTAGAACAAGAAGAGGATGTAACCGGTTTAAAAGAAGCTGTAATAACCGGTAAATGCCTAATAGATAAAAAGGCTGTGGCAATAGCCGTTACTGATTCAAGATTTATTATGGGTTCTATGGGTTCTGTAGTAGGAGAGAAGATAACGCGTGCTATTGAATTTGCAACAGAGAATAAAATACCCGTTATAATAATTTCAGGCTCAGGTGGAGGCGCCAGGATGTATGAGGGTATGTTTAGCCTTATGCAGATGGCAAAGACCTCCTGTGCCCTTATGCAGCATAAAAAGAATGGCTTTTTCTTTCTTTCAGTTCTTACAGATCCGACCATGGCAGGCGTTATGGCATCTTTTGCAGGTTTAGGTGATATTATTATCGCAGAGCCAAAGGCATTAATAGGCTTTACGGGCCCGCGTGTCATTGAGCAGACTATAAGGCAAAAATTACCAGAGGGTTTTCAGCGTTCAGAATTTCTTTTAGAACATGGGTTAATAGATATGATAGTACATAGAAAGAATTTAAAATCTTCTATAGGCCTTATACTTGACTATGCGTCTTAAAGGTTACGTCAAACGGCAATGGTAACGAGGCCCGTATCGGTTAAGGTAACGGTAACGTAAAAAATAAAAGACGTAACCGTAGCCGATAGACGAAACGGGCATCGTAGCCGTGACCGTTACCGTAACCAAATTAAGCAAACAAGTTAATTTAACAAGGAGATAAGAAATTGGCACAGGTAAGCTTAAAGAATGTATCAAAAGTTTTTCCGGGTGGCGTTAAGGCCGTAGATAATGTGAGCTTTGGTGTTGAAAATAAAGAATTTCTTGTTCTATTGGGTCCTTCAGGCTGCGGTAAATCAACCACACTAAGGATTATTGCAGGGCTGGAGCAGGCAACAAGCGGAGACATATATATCTTCGATAGGAAAGTTAATGATATACCTGCTAAAGATAGGGATATTGCAATGGTGTTTCAAAACTATGCTCTTTATCCTCATATGAATGTCTTTGAGAATATGGCCTTTGGTCTTAGATTGCGTAGGTACCCAAAGAGTGAGATTGAGAAGCGCGTCAGAGATGCAGCCGGAATTCTAGGTATAGAGAAATTATTACAGAGAAAGCCAAGAGAGCTGTCTGGTGGTGAGAGACAGCGCGTTGCAGTGGGCAGGGCAATTGTGAGAAAGCCAACTGTATTTCTTTTTGATGAGCCCTTAAGCAATCTTGATGCCAAGATGCGCGTTCAGATGCGCACAGAAATACACAAGCTTCACTTAAGGCTTCAGGCAACCATGATTTATGTTACTCATGACCAGACAGAGGCAATGACGATGAGTGATAGGATAGCGGTAATGAAGGATGGTGTTATACAGCAGATGAATGATCCGCTAACCATATATGATAATCCGGTGAATAAGTTTGTAGCAGGTTTTATTGGAACGCCACCTATGAATTTTATGAAGGGCCGGCTTATAAAAAAGGATTCCAAGATTTATTTTGATGAAGGCAAAATTCAGGTAAGGGTTGTTGAGAGTATGTATGGTAAATTAAAGAATTTAATTGGCAAAGAGATAATCTTTGGTATAAGGCCGGAGGATATCTATGATAAGCTTTTTACATCTGATGCTGCTGCCGATAATACCGTCACCGTAACATGTGAGGTTGTTGAGCCTATGGGTGCGGAGGTTTATCTGTATTTATCGTCTGGGAAGCATTCATTCATTGCACGCGTAGGTGCACACAATAGGCCAAATATTAACCAGGACATGGATCTGGTTTTCGATATGAATAAGGTCCATTTTTTTGATAATACATCAGAAGAGGCTATTATATAGGATAAAGATATAAGGGAAAATCTTTTAAGGCGGTTGATTCCCATTGGCCAAAATAAAGAATAACCTAATAACAATACTCCCCATTTGTTCCTTCCTCATATGCAGTTTCTATCTACTTTCAAGTAACTCAAAACATATTTTATTTAAGACTCTGTCCGTATCCTTTTTTC
This sequence comes from Candidatus Omnitrophota bacterium, assembly GCA_041309125.1. Lineage (GTDB taxonomy): Bacteria > Omnitrophota > Gorgyraeia > Gygaellales > Gygaellaceae > JBFZAD01. The sequence continues at coordinate 7,010 of JBFZAD010000035.1, read as the reverse complement.
TAACTGCTTTTTTAATTATGCTTACTATTTCTTTAAAGAGAAGGGCCAGACTTATTGAAATAAAAATAGAAGACCTGCAAGAAAAGATTAATCTATCTGAAGAAGATCTGAAAAAAGAGAATAACCTAGAGAGCTCTTTAAAGAAGAAAATAATTAGATATAAGGAGCTTGAAAATATTACAGAGAAGTTAAGCTCGACTCTTTCTTTAGATAATGCAACTAACATATTAATCGATTCAGCATTTGATCTGGTTGGGCGTAATAGCGGTAATTGTATTTTATATCTTGTATCTGCTCAAGACGCTAGATTGAGGCTCTTTACTTGCAGAAAAGATAAGGATATGGTTCTAAAGGCAAAAGAGGGTGATGTATTTGACAGATGGGTTGCAAGAAACACAAGCTCTCTTTTGGTAGAGGATGCAAATAATGATTTTCGTTTTGATTTAGAGAAGATTACCGAGGATGAAAGAAGAGAAATCGGTTCAATTGCCAGCACGCCCATGTTTCGTTTTGATAAGTTCCTAGGGATATTAAGGCTTGATTTCGAAAAAAAGTTTTATTACAATCTAGATGATCTGAGGTTTTTATCAATATTAGCCGATTTAGGCACTATCGCAATTGAAAATTGTTTAATATATTCACATATGCAGGATTTAGCAATTAAGGATGATTTGACCGGGCTGTATCTGCGCAGGTACATAATGCAGAGGTTTGATGAGGAATTTGAAAAGTGTAAAAGTAGAATGAGCCCCCTTACTGTTTTAATGATTGATGTAGATCACTTTAAAACCTTTAATGATAAATTTGGCCATATAGCTGGGGATATAGTACTAAAAAATATTAGTTTCTGGCTTAAAGATGCCTTTGATCAGAAACAAGGCATAATCGGAAGGTACGGAGGAGAGGAATTTATAGTAATATTACCCAATTTTAACAAAAAAGATGCATTTAGCATTGCGCAGGATTTAAGAGAGAGGGTCTATAACACAAGGCTTGCTCTGCGTAGGAATGAATTAGAAACAAGCATATCTATAGGCTTGGCTGTGTTTCCCGAAGACGCAAAGGATAAAGAAGGGCTTTTAAGGAATGCAGATAGCGCACTCTATAAAGCCAAAAGGCTGGGGAGAAATAGAGTATGCCATTTTTAAAAATAATCGCTTTTTTATTTTTATCATTCTCTACATTTTTCTTCTATAAAATCCTATTAAGGTACTTCTCGCTTTTAAAAGAATCTGTTGTTACGGAAAATAACTTTAAGAATAGGAATGCAGATTTAGATAAGCTGAGAAAAGATGTTAAAGCTCTAGAGGATGACTATACGGATGTATTTGACCTTTACGAGATCACAAAGGATCTTGATAAGGTATTAGAAGAAGAAAGGCTAGTTTCAATTTTTAAAGATGAATTAAAAAAATTCCAGATAGGCTTTAAAGATCTCAAGATAACTCATCGTATCTCAAAAGAACATGACAGCGTTGTAAATTTTGCATTAAAAAGCGAAAATAAGGTATTTGGGTATTTGGAAATTGATGAGCTGGATGCAAGGTTTAAAAAAGATATGGAGGTAATATCCAACAGGATAGCAATGACTATAAAGCGCGCAAGGCTCTACAAAGAGCTAGAGGGCCTTGCAACTACAGATAGTCTAACCGGACTCTATACCAGGAACTATTGCATTCAGAGATTGACTGAGGAGCTTAAACGTTCTCAAGATAATAATCTATCAATTGGCTGTGTCATGGCAGATATGGATCATTTCAAAAAATGCAATGATAAATTCGGACACTTAGTAGGAGATGTTGTATTAAAGGAGACTGCAGATATTATTAAGTCATGCGTAAGAGCTATAGATTTGGTTGCGCGATATGGAGGTGAGGAGTTTTTGATTGTTATGCCTCAGACATCAAAAGAAGGAGCCATATTTGCAGCAGAACGTATAAGGAGAGAAGTCTTGGAGTTTCAATTTAAGGCATACGATGAGGTATTAAAGACAAGTATCAGTTTAGGCATAGCTTGTTTTCCGCAAGATTCATCAGACCTTAATGAATTGATTGAGAAGTCAGATTGGGCCATGTACAGGTCAAAAAAGACAGGAAGAAACAGGGTATCTGTTTATGGTGAAAAATAGTTTTTATTGCTTGCATATTGAAAGGATTTAATATAAAATTATTATTTATATGAAAAAGAAATATGCAATAGGCATAGATGTTGGAGGGACGAATCTTAAGATAGGTCTTTTAAACAGTTTTGGGAAGATTTTATATAGAGAGACTTTTAAGACATATTATTTTAGCTCAAGAGACAGTCTCATAAATGCATTTATCCAGAATTCAAGGCATATACTGAAGGATTTTAAGATAGGCCAGAATTCGCTTGCCGGGATTGGCATTGGCTTGCCGGGAGCAGTTGATGTTAAAAATGGCGTTGTCCATTATCTAACTAATATCCAAGGATGGAGGCAGGTTCCTTTAAGAAATATAATTCAGAAAGAGTTAGGAACATCTGTCTATCTGGATAATGATGTAAATGCGATGACATTGGCTGAATTAAAGTTTGGCGCAGCCAAAGGTAAAACCAATGCAGTCTGTATTACCTTAGGTACTGGAGTAGGAGGAGGTATTATTATTGATGGCAGGCTATATCGCGGTTCGAGTTTTGCAGCCGGCGAAGTTGGGCATATACCTATAGTTAGAGATGGGCTACCGTGTAATTGTGGCGGCAGAGGATGTCTTGAAACATTTGTTGGAAATAAATATATTTTGCAGAAGACAAAGGGGATATTTGGCCATTATATCTCTCTGGAGCAGGTTGATATACTTGCAAAGAAGGGAAGTAAAAAGGCAATACAGGTTTGGCAGGAGGTTGGCCAGGATTTAGGCATAGCCTTAGTAGGAGTAATTAATCTCTTGAACCCTGAAGTTATTGTGATTGGCGGAGGCATATCAAGGGCAGGAAAGTTACTCTTTGATAATATCCGCAGTATAGTTCAAGATCGCGCTATGAATATTCAAAAAAAGACAGTCAAGATTGTTAAGGCAAAATTAGACCAGGATGCTGGACTGATTGGTGCAGGAATCTTACCCTTTATTGAATCAAAGAATAAATAAATACAAGAATTCTTAAGTTATAAAATACCTTCCTTGAAAAAATATAACTACTTTAAAAAAGATAATCTCCATACCAGTAAATACTTACCATTTTTCATTTCAATATTAATACTAATCAATACATATGCCTTTGCCCAGGGAGAGCCAAAGGAGCCGGTTATTGTCACTGCAGATATAATGAAATATGAAGGTGCGCAGGGCGATATTGTAAAAACAGAGGGAAATGTTATTATTATCTATCAACATTCAAAATTAACATGTGATAAGGCAACGGTCAATAGGGCTACAACGGATGCGGAAGCTTATGGAAACGTGAGATTGGAGTTTGAAAAAGGAATTATGAAAGGGGAGAAGCTAGTCTATAATTTCAAATCAAAATCCGGCTATATAGTGAATAGCCAGACAGCAGCAGCCCCTTTTTATTTTAGCGCTCCGTTAATTGAAAGGCTTGATGAGAATGAGATGGATATGAAAAGAGGGTATTTTACTACATGTAACCACGACAAGCCGCATTGGAGATTCAAGTCCAAAGACGTAAAGATGTACCCGCAAGATAGAATAACTGCTAAGGATTCAATATTTTTTGCAGGAAAAATGCCACTTTTGTATTTACCTAGTTATACACATAATTTAAAAGATAGAGTTATGAGAGTTCAGGTTGAACCCGGACATACTAAAGATTGGGGAACTTATCTTTTGACTGCCTGGCGTTATTATATAGATGAGCATTTTAAAGGAAGGATACATGTTGATTGGCGCGAGAGAAAAGACATGGCCTTTGGATTAGATAATAAATTTGATTCTACTAAATTCGGCAAAGGCTTACTCAAGACTTATTATATGAATGAAAGAGACCTTAAGAGAAAACACTTTTATGAAAAGTGGACCAAGGAAGAATCTCCTGGTTCAACTGAAAAAGAGCGCTTTAGGATTCAGTTGAGGTATATGTGGGATATAGACGAAACGAGCAATCTTATTGCTGAATATAACCGCATGTCAGATGAAAATATGATTAAAGATTATTTCTACCGTACAGAATATGAACAGGAATCGCAGCCTGTGTCCTATATGCAGTTTATAAAGGGCTTTAAGGGCTCTACCTTAAGTGCATATCTTAGGAAGAGGACTAACAGATTTTTTTCAGAAACAGAAGAGCTACCAAGGATTAATTATGATTTGACCTCTGTTAAGATTCTTGAGACACCTTTTTATTTTAAAAATTCATCAAAGTTTGCAAATTATAATGATACAATTGCCCATAGCGAAGTAAAAAATTCCGTTACAGAATTTGACACAACAAACGGTATATCAATGCCATTTAAGTTTTTTATATTCGAATTTAATCCAGAAGCTAATATTAGAGAGACATTTTACGATAGAGATAAGGAGAGTTCGAACAGTTTAATTAGGACAATCTTTAGTACATCTTGCAGTATGAATACAAAATTCTATAGAATTTTTGATATTAATGCAAGTCCCATGGGGATTGAGATTAATAGGCTTAGGCATATCATCACTCCAACTGTAACGTATAGATATACTCATGATCCTAGTGTTTCAGCCGATAGATTGTTTTTTGATGCTGTTTATGATTCACACGGAGTCTTTGATTTAAGCCTTGAGAATAAACTGCAGACCAAAAGAGGCGGGGAGAGCGTTGATTTCGTCCGTCTTGTTGGTTCAAGTGTCTACAATCTTCACAGAAAGGGAGGAAATCAATTCTCTGATTTTCTATTAGATCTAGAAATAATTCCTTACAATTGGCTTCGCTTTGAATCCGATTCTTCCTATGACGCTCAAGAGCAGCATGTTAAGAATGTAAATTTAGATTTAACCGCAATACATCCCTCTAAGAGATGGTCTGCTTCAGCAGGCCATAGATATGAAAGAAAAGGCGGCAAAGAGATGACTGCAAGCTTTGATTATAGGTTTAATCCTTTATGGAAATTCAGGACGTATCAGAGATATCAGTTTACTACAGGAGAACTTAAAGAACAGGAATATACTATTTCTCGTGACTTGCATTGCTGGACGATAGATTTAACATATAATGTTAATAGGGTCAAGGGTGAAACCTTTTGGATAGCATTCAGATTAAAGGCATTTCCGGAATCAGAGATTGGCTGGGAAAAAGGTTATCATGAGCCAAAGACGGGCTCACAAAGCTTCATACCTAAATATCAATAAAAAATTTTCTTAAAGAGAAGGAGAAAAAAGTGAAGATAAGTATCATTGGCACTGGCTATGTTGGCTTAGTTTCAGGTACATGTTTTGCAGAGATAGGCCATAAGGTTATATGTGCAGATAATGATGAAAATAAGATCACAAGTTTAAAAAAACTAGTTATACCTATATATGAGCCTGGACTAAAGGAATTGGTGAAAAAGAACTTTTCAAAGAAAAGATTATCATTTACGTCTAATTTAAAAGAGGCTATTGCCAAATCAGATATTATCTTTATCGCAGTTGGTACCCCTTCAAAACCGAACGGAGATGCCGATCTAACCGGAATTGAAAATGTCGCTAGGTTGGTATCAGAAAATCTCAATGGCTACAAGGTGATTGTTGAAAAATCAACAGTTCCTGTACAAACCGGTGAATGGATTAAGCATACAATAAATATCTACAATAAGAAAAATGCAAAATTTGATGTTGCTTCGAATCCTGAATTTTTGCGAGAAGGAAAGGCAATATCAGATTTTATGCATCCAGATAGGATAGTCTTGGGTGTGGAAAGCGATTCTGCGAAAAAAATGCTGGTAGAACTTTATAAACCTCTTAAAGCCCCTATTATTGTTACAGATATAAAATCTGCCGAGATAATTAAACATGCTTCTAATTCATTCCTTGCCACAAAGATTTCATTCATCAATGCAGTTTCTAGAGTCTGTGATGAAGTTGGAGCTGATATTGCAGAAGTTGCTCGCGGTATGGGCTTAGATAAAAGGATTGGCAGATCTTTTCTTGATGCTGGTGTTGGATACGGCGGTTCTTGTTTCCCAAAAGACCTGGAGGCCTTTATTAAAATATCTGAAAAGGCAGGTTATAATTTCGAGCTGCTTAAAGTGGTAAAAAGTATAAATGATGAGCAAAAAAAGAATTTTATCAAAAAGATTGAAAAGGCGCTATGGATTATTAAAGATAAAACTATAGGGGTATTGGGCATTTCTTTTAAGCCTGATACAGATGATATCAGGATGGCTCCGTCTTTGGATATTATAAGGATGCTGCAGGAGGAGGGTGCAAAGATCAAAGCATATGATCCTCAAGCATCAGATAAGGTTAAGGAAATTCTATCGAATGTCAAATTTTGCAAAGGTCCTTATGAAGTAGCCAGGGATTGTGATTGTCTGTGTTTTATTACTGAATGGGATGAGTTTAAGAATTTAGATTTAGTAAAGATTAAAAAATTACTTAGGCAGCCTGTTATAATTGACGGACGCAATATGTTTGAGCCTAATCAGATGAAGAAGTTAGGCTTTCGTTATTTCTGTATAGGTAGACACGAATAAACACGAATTTCACACTAATTAACACGAATATTAAATAATGGTAAAATATTTGGTGACAGGTGGTGCAGGTTTTATAGGCTCTAACATAGCAGAACGCCTATATAAGGAAGGAAACGAAATTCGTATCCTAGATAACTTCTCATCAGGTAAAGAAGAGAATTTATCATTTACTCAACACTATCCGCTATCCGCTAACCGCTATACGCTAATAAGAGGCGACATCCGTGACCTTCCCACATGCATCAAAGCCTGTGAAGGAGTCGACTACGTGCTCCATCAAGCAGCCCTACGTTCAGTGCCAAAGTCACTCAAGTGCCCAGAAGACTACAACGCTGTCAACATAGATGGTACACTCAATATGCTCAAAGCTGCAAGTCAAGCCAAGGTAAAA
>JBFZAD010000034.1:0-13391 GCA_041309125.1 Candidatus Omnitrophota bacterium | reverse complement strand
TTCACATGTTTTTATTCTCTGCCATCGCATTTTATGGATTTAATATTGTAGCTAGGAAATTTAGGCGCTCGCAGGGCTTCAAGCGCAATCAGCTAAGATATGTAATCGCAGCATCTATTATAGGATTTTTAAGTGGAGGCTCTACATATCCTTTGTGTTTTAACATTCCCATTATTCCGATAGGTGAACCTCTTACTTCGATTTATCCCATTATCCTTGCCTATGCAATAGTCAGGCACAGGCTTATAGATATAGAGGTAATAATCAAATTAAGCTTTCTATATTCATCTCTCGTGCTTGCCATAACATTCTTATACTCTTCGCTGATATTCTTAATCCAGCAATTCATTAGCAAGATAGAAGGGGTAAATGTGTGGGTTAGCGCTATCATATCAAGTGTAGTTATCGCCCTTAGTTTTAAGAAATTAGAATATTTATTCGCTCGAATAACAGATAGTGTATTTTTTAAGGCATCTTATGATTACCAAAAGACATTACATAAATTCAGCTTAAGCGTCAGTGAGTATTTGAATCTCGAGGATTTGCTTAAGAACCTTGAGAATGTTTTAAAAGGTGATTTAAAATCCAGCAATTTAAACTTTTATATACGTGACTATTTATCTGGCAAATTTCTTTTAAAGATGGGTGAGGGCAGGCTCAAAGAAGACAGCGCGCTTATAAAATTACTGGATGTAACAAAACGGCCTGCTGTAAAAGAAGAGCTAGAGAGAAGATTGGACATAAAGAAATATTTTGAGCTGGATATTGCGCTCATACAAAGGGCAGTTAAGGAAATGAATGAATTGTGTGCTTCTATAGCGCTGCCCGTAATTTCCAGAGATAGGCTTTTAGCAATTTTCATATTAGGGGATAAGCTTTCCTCAGATATATATAGCAAAAAAGATATTGAATTGTTAATAATATTGTCTAATCAGATAGGAATTAGTATCGAAAATATCGGCCTGGTAGAACAAGAGAAGCAAAGAGAAAGAGAATTGGCCAAGGCCCAGACTAGAGAAAAATATTTAAGGATGCTCAAAGAATCAAATATGAAACTCGAGTCCATAAATAAGGAATTAAAGTATGCCCAGTCCCAGATCATAAGGACTAATCACTCTGCTGCAGTGGGCCAACTTGCAGCTGGGCTTGCCCATGAGATAAATAATCCCCTGACAGGAGTTGTAGGCAATGCCCAATTAGTAAAACTAAAGGCTAAAAATTATCCAGATTCAAGTCTCTCCCAGTATAAGGAAAACTTTAATATTATTGAGCGCTCTGCCCAGAGATGTAATATTGTTGTGCATGGCCTTCTTGAATTCTCAAGCAGCATTAAGAAGAAAAAGAGCATCATGGATGTCAATGAGCTTTTATTGAACACCTCTTCGCTTGTAAACCACTTATTATATACTGATGGTATAACCCTAAAATTAAATCTGTATCATGAATCTCTATTGGCTCTCATACATCCAGCCCAGATGCAGACAGTATTTTTGAATATAATCTCAAATGCCCAATGGGCAATTAAAAAGAAAGGGCAAAGCGGTACCATAGAGATAAGTACAAGGCCTTTGCAAGACAAAAAAATAGTAGAGATACGTATAGAGGATGATGGAATAGGTATCCCCAAAGAGAACAAACCGCGCGTGTTTGAGCCATTTTTCACAACCAAAGAGCAGGGTCAGGGACTTGGCCTTGGCCTTTCAGTTGCATATGGCGTTGCAAGAGAACATTTAGGCAAGATAAGGGTTGAAAGTGAGTATAAAAAGGGCGCTACCTTTATAATTGAACTACCTATGTACACCTTTGATGATTTATCCAAACAACCAACCACGGCCACTTCGTAAGTGTCCCCGAACGGACACTTCGCAAGTGGTAAGGTTGTAGGTTTTTAGCAAATTAATTGTAACTTATTTAAAATTATCTAGTTATATAATTTTTTTATTGACAAATATTGAAAAACTGTTGTACAATAAAGGACACCGATGGTTGATAACATTGCTATCCTCATTGCCGATGATGAGCCGATAATAAGAAGTTTATTTACCGATCTGCTCAAAGAAGAAGGATATGATGTTGAGGCAGTAGCAAATGGGCAAGAGGCAATAGAAACAGCCAGGTATAAACATTTTGATTTTGCCTTTTTGGATGTACATATGCCGGTTTTAAACGGCTTAGAGGCTTTATTGCAACTTATTGATATGCAACCTGATATAAAAATTGTAATGATGGACAGCTATCCCGATGAACTATTAGCCGATAGCGAAAAAAGTGGCGCAGTTACCTGCATACACAAGCCATTTAATCTAAAGGAGGTGCTTGACTTTATAAAAAATAATTCCAATTAAATTTATATAAATGCACAAAATTTCTTTGTGCAATAATAAACCTAAGCGCAGACGAAACGAATATTATACCCATTAATTATAATTTATAAAAATAAAAAGCTCGGGCTGCGCAAAAAAATAAGGAGGTGTTGTGATGAAAAGTACACTATTAGCAAGGATGTTATTTGTACTTTTGTTATTGTTTGGACTAATTTATTCCTATAGTTACGCCGATACACAAGCACCAAAAAGAGAGTTAATGATTTTTGAAGAGATTCCTATTGTTACTTCGGCAAGTAAGTTTGAAGAGCCTCTTATCAGAGCGCCTGCTGCAATTTCAGTTATCACAGCAGAAGATATTGACAATATGGATTATCAGAATATGTGGGATTTATTCCGCAGGGTCCCAGGTGTAGATGTTGCTACTATTGAAGGCCGTGGCGGCGCTGTTGCGCCAAGAGGTTTTTTAGAGAGACATGCCCGTCGTAATCAATTGTTGATTGATGGCCGTTCTTCTTATTCGCCAATATTTGGCGGAACCGAATGGGATTTAATACCTATATTCCCGGAGGATATAGAGCGAATTGAAGTTATCAGAGGGCCAAATGCAACACTGTATGGCTCTAATGCCTTCACAGGAGTCATCAATATTGTTACAAAAAAGCCAGAAGAGACAAAAGGCTTAACTTTAAAACAGGGTGTCGGAACGCATGACTTTCAAAGAAGCTTTGTAAGGTATGGTGATAAAGCAGGAAAGATGGACTATAGAGTAGATTATGCATACCAATTTGACAATGGTTATGGCTCCCGCAATGGAGAGGATATAAACGATAAGGAAAGAAGCCATACATTTAGCTGGCGCAGCAACTATGTTGTTGACGATAATTCAAGCTTAGAATTTTTTGTGGGCGATAAAGAGGATGATGGAAGGCCTATGAATGTTCAGCATAATTCTACAACAACTCTTAATGCCGATGCTCGAAGTAATTATCAGATGGTAAGATATAATACGAAAATATTTGATGACCAGGATTTTTACGTTCAGATGTTTCGTACTGAAGAGGTTTCAAATAATCATGGCGGCAAACAGCATTATGATACATCTGAGAATGAACACAGGCAATACGATATAGAAGTTCAACATACCTTTGATTGGCTGGATGACAATGCTAAGATGGTTTGGGGAGGAAACGCCAGGTATAATGAAGGCGCAAATTATATAATGTCTGATGATTCTACTTTATCCACAGCTCTTAGATATGGTGGCGAAGGCATGACCGATCATATTTATAGACTATTTTTTAATAATGACTTAAAATTAAATGATTATTGGTCATTTATCGGCGGTGTTATGTTTGAAGATAATCATTTTACTGGGTCATCATATTCTCCAAGAGCAAGTTTGCTTTTTGCTCCCAAAGAGAATCATGTATTTAGAGCAACTTATGCAAGGGCCTATCGAACACCTACGATAACAGAAGATACGCAAAATCATCTTTATTTGTATTTAGCAGGAGGAGCAATTACCTATAGAATTTTGGGCAATCCAGAATTAAAAAATGAAGTAGTAGATGCTTATGAATTAGGGTACTCAAGCCTTCTGTTAGATAAAAAATTGAATCTAAGCCTTCAAGGATATTTGAATGAGTATAAGAATCTTGTAAGGACAATAACTAAGAGAAGTTTTGGCCTTGCTGCGCCTAACGACAGCAAAGAATTTTCTTTCGATAATGGTGAATATGCCACATCAAGAGGCGTTGAATTGAGTTTAGATTATATTCCAGAGAAATGGATTGACCTTTATACAAATTGCACATTCCAGACAGTTAAAGATACCCTGGGCTATTGGGATGATATGCATCCAAAATGGAAGGCAAATTTTGGCTCTCGCTTTAAGTTTGATAAGGCTAAGATGGTGCTAAATTTAGACGGTTATTATGTTGATTCTATTGAGAGCAGGGACCTTGAAAATACAGCCGATACAGATCTAAAAATACCTCCTTATCTACGCTTTGATGTAAGGCTTGCAAGGACGTTCTTTGATGGTAACTTAGAATGGGCAGTCCGGGGAGAAAATCTATTTGATCAGAGCCATGACGAAATAAAGGTAGGTACATCTAATGCGATTGTTGTCGGTATTGAGCGCGCAGTTTATACTACTTTAACAGCGAAATTTTAGTGTAGTTTCGTATTATTATTTAACGCGGATTTCGCGGATCTAGAATCCGCTGAATCCGCGTTAAAATATCTTCCTTCAGTATATCTTCAATATAATCAGAAAAATAGTGTATAAAAAAAATATTATCAGTCTGTTGTGTATATTTTTTTTTCTCTCTGCTAATTTTGTAGCCCTTGCTCAAGATCAAGCCCCCCCAATAAAAAATAAGCCCATAATAGTAGTGATTAAAAGTTTAGACATCGTTCCTTATGAACAGGCATTTAAGAGTTTTCAAAAAGAGTTAAAGCTTCAGGAAATTAATCCAGCATATTTTGAATATATTTTATCTGATGATAGCCAAGCGCAAGACAAGAAAGTACTAGTAGAGTCAATAAAATCAAAAAAGTCAGATATAATATTAACATTGGGTACAGCTGCCACAGAGTTTGCAAAAGAAAATATGCAGGATACTCCAACTGTATTTTCAATGGTTTTAAACCCTATGGCAAGCAATCTGATAAATGATTTAGATGCTCCCGGTGGCAATATCACAGGTGTTGCAATGGATATAAAGAAACAAGAGCAATTCGGTATCTTAAAAGAGATGCTTGGCAGTGATTTTAAACGAGCAGTGATTTTTTATAACCCTAGCGAAACCCAAGTTGTCATTGATGATGCAATTAATGCAGCAAGAGAGTTAAATATTAACCTTGAGTCAATACCTATAAAGGAAGAAAAGGAAATATTTAATAGCTTAAAAAAATTATCTTCTCAAAACGATGTGTTAATAGCAATTGCTGATAGTTATGTATATTCTCCTCAAACTATCCAGTACATAATTCTGAACACCTTAAGAAGCGGCGTGCCTTTTGTGGGGGTTTCTCCTAGCTTTGTCAAGGCGGGCGCATTGTTAGCTCTGTCATGTGACTATGATGATATGGGCCAGCAGGCTGCTCTGATTGTTTTGAAAATCCTATCTGGCCAAAAGCCAGGCATAATACCCATTAGTTTCCCAACTAAGACAAATATAGCAGTAAATATAAATACAGCCAAGCATATTAATGTTAAGATTCCTAATTCAATTCTAGATAGGGCAACCGAGATATATTAACAAGATGAAAAACTATGCCTAAATTTTTTAAATTTAATATTTCTCTAAAATTTATCATATATATATCTTTATTATATGTATTTACTTCAATTATATTCAGCCTGTTTTTTATAAATTCAGAGATAAATATTGTTAAAAAAGAGTTATACGCAAGGGCCGAATCCTTGGTTAAGAATCTGGCATATAATTCTGAATTGGGCGTGATTGCTAATGATAAAGAGCAACTCGATAACCTTATTAATGGCCTTTTTCCAGAGAAGACAAAGCAGCAAGATAAAGCAGAGGATATTGCCAAAATAACATACGCCGCTATTTATGATGACCAGGGTAAGTTATTATCTGAAATCGGCAAGTCGATTGCCGAAGCATCTATTGATGTGGTGGATGCAACTTTAATACTCAAGAGATATATGTTTAGAGGTATGAAAAACGGTAAAGAGACGAGCCAAATTTTCACATTTCCTATAATCACAGAGGTCATTCCGACTATTTCAGGTCCAGAGGGTGTTGGCTTTACGCAACAGAAGGACCTGCCTAAAAAGACAATAGGCATTGCAAGGCTTGATATATCCCTTGAGAATCTTTATGATAATATCTTATCTATCAAAAGAGAGGTATCGATAATTACACTATTAGTGCTTTTGATTTCTATTGTGTTAACAGTCATTATCGTGGGAGTAAATATCGGACCTTTACGTTATTTGGTTGAGGGTACAAACAGGGTTTCTAAAGGAGATCTGACTTATCAGGTAAAGGTTAAATCAAATGATGAAATAGGCGAATTAGCTAATTCATTCAATGAGATGACTAAAAATTTAAAAATTGCATACGGAAGACTTGAGGCAAGGAGCCAGGAATTAGAAAAGATTAATAAAGAGCTTAAGGATATTCAATATAAATTAGTGCAATCCTCAAAAATGGCTGCGATCGGACAACTGGGTGCTGGTGTAGCCCATGAATTAAACAATCCCCTGGGAGGTATTTTAGGATATGCGCAATATACCCTTCATAAGATAAGGCGTCAAAATTTCTCACCCGAGGATTTTAAATCCTGTCAAGGCTATATAGAATGCATTGAGAAAGAGGGTCTTCGCTGCAAGACAATTGTTGAGAATTTATTAAAATTCTCTCGAGGCCCAAAAAGGGAATTCGAGAAAATAGATTTCAACAGGGTTATCAAAGAAACCATGCCCTTAACAGGACATGAGCTAAAGACGCATAAGATAAGAATTATTGAGAACTATGATAACAATCTGGCATTTATTAATGGCAATTTTAATAAGTTACAACAGGTAATTGTTAATTTAATGCTCAATGCAAAACAGGCAATGCCAGAAGGCGGAGAACTCAAGATTACAACGGATAACGTCAAGGACCAAATCGGAAATATTACCCACGCCAGGGTTGAGGTAGCTGATACTGGCTGTGGAATAAAAGAAGAAAACCTCAATCATCTATTTGAGCCATTTTTTACAACTAAGCAGGAATCAAAAGGTACAGGACTTGGCCTTGCCGTAAGTTATGATATAATACAAGAACACGCAGGAGATATAGACGTTAAAACTAAGGTAGGCGAAGGCACCACCTTCACTATAAAAATACCTGTGTTAAAAGAAGAGCAGGAGAAAAAAATATGACGAAACAAAATAAGGCAAGGATATTGGTAGTAGATGATGAAGAGGTAACCACTAATCTATTACGAGATTTTCTTACGGATTTAGGCTACAGGGTTGAGGTGGCAAAGACTGGTGAAGATGCGTTAAAGGCTGCCCAGGAAAGCCCGTTCGATCTGGTTATAACAGATGTGCGTATGCCTGGCATCAGTGGTATTGAATTGATACAAGCAGTATCAGATATCAATATCGATACCTGTTTTGTTGTGATAACTGGTTATGCGTCATTAGAGACTGCTATCGCAGCGGTGAAGGGTGGCGCGTATGACTACGTATCTAAGCCGTTTAATTTAGAAGAATTTAGAATTATCATTGAAAGGGCTATTGAACGACAAAGCCTGATGCGCCAGGCTCGCGAGAAGGAGTATTATAGAGAATTGTCAATACTTGATGGGCTGACTCAATTGTATAACCACAGGTACTTCCATGAGCTTATGAATCGTGAGATTAATCGTTCAATAAGATATCCCCAGGATTTTTCAATAATGATGATAGATATAGATGATTTTAAGAGATTTAATGAAGCCCACGGCCACTTGAGTGGAGATTGTGCTTTAAAAAATATTTCACAGATTATGTTGAACTCTGTTAGAAGGGTCGATCTAATAAGCCGCTATGGCGGAGAAGAATTTGTCATTATTATGCCGCATACAAATAAAGAAGGGGCAAATATAGCTGCCAAAAGGCTTCTGGATAAGATTAAAAATGCAGATATTAGGGATGAGAAGAGCCAGGTTCTTGGAAGGCTTACCGTGAGCATTGGAATTGCCAGTTATCCAAGGGATGGTCAGTCAAAAGAGAACTTAATCAAGGCAGCAGATGAGGCGCTTACCAAGGCAAAAAAAGAGGGCAAGAATAGGATTAATATAGCTTAAAATATGCCAGAACAATATAACGCAAGAATACTAATTGTTGATGATGAAGAGGTAACTAGACAGTTATTATGCGAGTATCTATCTGACCTGAATTATAAAGTTGAGATAGCTTCAAACGGAGAAGAGGCGCTGCAGGTTGCACGAACACAGACATTCGATTTAATCATTACAGATATCCGTATGACTGGGATGAGCGGTATACAGTTTATTCAGACAATCAGAGAGATAGGCATTATGACCGCCTTTATTGTAATAACTGGCTATACTTCACGGGAAGATGCAATTGTTGCGATGCAAGAAGGTGCATATGCGTATATAAATAAGCCATTTATTTTAGATGAGCTTAAAATTCTTGTTGAGCGTGCCATAGAAAGAGAGGCGCTTCTTGCAGAGGCAAAAAAAACAGAGTATTACAGAGAGTTGTCAATATTAGATGGCCTTACAAGGGTATATAATCATAGGTATTTTCATGAGATTCTTACAAGAGAGGTTGAGCGTGTCATGCGTTACTCTGAAACCTTCTCATTACTAATGATTGATATAGATAATTTCAAAAGCTTTAATGATACTCATGGCCACTTGGCCGGAGACGTTGCATTAAAAACAATTTGTCAAGTTATCGCAGGTTCCTTGAGAAAGGTGGATTGTTTCTGCCGCTATGGAGGAGAGGAATTTACTGTGATTATGCCAAGGACTCCCAAGGATGTGGCAAAGATTGCAGCAGAGCGTGTATCAGAATTGGTTTCTAATAAGGAGATTAAGTAGGAAAAAGGAGAGAAATTCGGCAAGATAACTATTAGCATTGGAATTGCCTCAAGCCCATTTGATGGCAAGACAAAAAACGACATTCTGAATTCAGCTGATAAGGCCATGTATGTGGCTAAGAAGGAAGGAAAGAATAAAGTTTGCTTATTCTGTAAGTAACCAATCAAAGGAGACAGACAACAATGTTAGATGAGATAAAGATTTCAAAGGCAATAATTGAGTCTTATACAAATAAACTTATTGATAACCTTGATGTTGATGTGGCTATAGTCGGAGGAGGGCCTGCAGGTTTAGTCTGCGGCTACTACCTGGCAAAAAATAAGATTAAAACAGCTCTTTTTGAGCGCAAGCTTTCAATAGGCGGCGGTATGTGGGGCGGCGGCATAATGTTTAATGAGATTGTAGTTCAGCATAAGGCAAAAGGTATATTAGATGAGCTGGATGTAAGGACTAAAAGATACAAAGAGGACTATTATTTAGCAGATTCAATAGAGACTGTCTCTACTATTTGTTCCAAGGCAGTCAAAGCAGGCTTGAGGGTTTTTAACCTTATTTCAGTCGAAGATGTAATGATAAGAAAAAATATTATCTGTGGCCTAGTATTAAATTGGTCTTCTGTAGAAATAGCAAAATTACATGTGGATCCTATAACTATGCGCTCTAAGTTTATTGTTGACTCAACAGGACACGCAGCCGAAGTCGCTAATATTGTAGTACGCAAAATTGGCAAGGTCCTTAAGACTAAATCCGGTGCTTTAGAGGGCGAGAAGCCAATGTGGGCAGATCTTGCAGAAGATATGATTGTCACGAATTCAAAAGAGGTTTATCCAGGGCTCTTTGCCTGCGGCATGTGTGCAAATGCAATCTTTGGAGGACCCAGAATGGGCCCTGTCTTTGGCGGCATGCTTTTGTCCGGCAAGAAGGTTGCATTTGATCTGATTAAGAAATTGAAATGAGGGCATTTGTCCTTATCTCCGGAGGGCTTGACAGCGCCTTAGTAGTTAAGATATTAAAGGCGCAAGATATAGAAGTCATTGGCCTTAATTTCACAAGCCCCTTTAGCAAACCAGTCAAAAAAGAATTAATAAGCTCACTCGATATCAAAGTAAAAGAAGTCCCACTAGGAATTCCTTATCTTAAGCTATTAAAAGCTCCACAATTTGGTTTTGGTAAGAATTTTAATCCCTGTATTGACTGCCATTTGTTTATGTTAAAGAAAGCAAAGTCACTTATGAAAAGATTTAGCGTAAGTTTTGTTGCAACCGGTGAAGTCTTAGGCCAGCGTTCGATGTCCCAACACAAGAATGCGCTAAAGTTAATTGAGGGGAAAAGCGGCTTAGAAGGGCTATTGTTGAGGCCCTTATCTGCTAAATTACTAGATGCAACAATTCCTGAAAATAAAGGATGGGTTGACAGAAATAAACTTTTTGGCATTTCCGGTAGAGGCAGGAAAGAGCAGTTGGAGCTAGTGAAGGAATTTAAATTACAGGGCTTTGGCCAGCCTGCAGGAGGTTGCCTTTTAACTGACCAAAATTTTAGTAACAGATTAAAGGATTTAAAAAAACATAATGAATTAAATTTCAATAATATTGAGCTATTAAAATTTGGCAGATACTTTAGATTATCGCCTATTCTTAAGCTTGTAGTCGGAAGAAATGAAAAAGAAAATGACTCCCTTGAATCCTTGGCAAAACCAGATGACTACTTGCTTATGACGGTTGATATCCCAGGCCCTGTTGCAGTCCTAAGAGGCAAAATTAAAAATAGAGAATTAATTGATATAGCCGTAGGTATTGTAAGTTATTATTCAGATAATCACGATAAAGAAGTAAAGATTTGTCATTATAGAAATAAAAAAGGTATGAAAAGCAAAAGATTCCAAGATGCTGAACCCCTAAGCGAAGCAATTCTAAACAAATATAAGATATGAATATTAGGAAAATTTGTTTATTTATATTATTATATATCTTAGTAATCCCTTCTGCCTCTCATGGCCATACCCCACAGGATATAAGTATCTCTGTTGACTCTGCAAATAATAAAGTTAATATTACAGTTAAACACATATCTGATAATCCTCGCAAGGACTATATTGCTATGGTTGAAATAATACCCGATAAAAATGCGCCTATCAAAAATAGATTTTACTTTCAGGTAGGAGACAAAAAGGAACTTTCAGTGGCTATTGAAGGTTTAGATAAGACAGAAAAGCTGACAATAAGGGCATACCCTAGCAAAGGTAAATATCTAGAAAGGGTTTTCGAGCTAAAAGATTTTAGAAAGGATAAAATAGAGGGGAAAAAAGATGGAACAAAGTAATACAGAGCCAGTTTATACAATTGGCATTGCTAGTAAAATGCTTAAGGTATGCCCTGCAACGCTAAGAATCTGGGAGCGTAAGGGTCTTATAAAGCCAAAACGGCTTGGCAAGAATAGATTTTATTCCAAATGCGATATTGAAAGATTAGAATATATAAAGGAGCTGATTCAAAGTAAACATATTAATATAGAAGGAGTGAAAAGCCTTCTGAAGTCCACTCGCTGCTGGGAAGTAAAAAAGTGTAACCCAAAACAAAGAAATTCCTGCCCAGTTTACCTGCAGTACGGCAACGCCTAAAAATCCAAACCAAGAACTAAGCACCAAGAATTAGGAACTACCTATAAACATCATTTATACATAATATATAAATAGTATTGACAAGTTATCCTTGATATGGTAGACTTCTTTTAAGCAAAAGATTTTCATTGTGGATAATTCAATAAAAGGAGGTACAAATGGTACAAAAAATAGTTATTCTGTTTGTGATGTTGGTTGTTATGTCTTTCGCCTTGATGCCATCTGTAGTCATATCAGAAGAGATTAAGGTTGATAGCGAAAAGCCCACCCAAGCCTGTCTTTGCTCAACATGTGCCTGCGGATGTAAATGCTGCAAGTAGTAGCTTAAAAGGGTGTTTTTTAGATAGAATAAAAAACACCCTTTTCTTATTTATAAATATTTAATAATTGAGGCAAATTAAAACAGGAAATTTGTGAATAAAGCAGTCGTTAATCAATTTTTAAATAAAACTTGACTTTCTGTTTTTTTAATGTATACTCTACTATGTTGATAGACATTATAGGGATTAGGGATAAATATGGAGATTACATATAAAGGTGATTACGCCTTAAAGGCAATACTTGATCTTGCAAGTCATTACGAACAAGGTGTAGTGACTATACATGAAATGGCTAAGAGGATAGATACCCCAGTAAAATTCTTTGAGTCTGTTTTATTAGAATTGAAACAAGGTGGTTTTGTTGATAGCAAAAGAGGGATTAATGGCGGATATTTTTTATTAAAACATCCAAAAGATATAAGATTGGGAGATGTTGTCAGATTTATAGATGGCCCAATTGAACCAATTGCCTGTGCAAGCACAAAAAATAATTATAAAGGCTGTAAAGAAATCCATAGATGTGTTTTTAGGGATATTTGGATAGATGTTAATAAGGCAACCTCTGGCATTATTGATAATATAACATTTCAGGATTTAGTTGAGAAAAATAGAATTGCTGCTAGCGCAGTTGATTCTTATAATATTTAGGTAAGGAGATCTGGATGAGCAAAATAGCAAACAATATCACTGAATTGATAGGCAATACTCCCCTAGTCAGGCTTAATAAGCTAACGCAGGATTGCGTTGCTAGTGTTGTTGCAAAGTTAGAGTTTTTTAATCCTTGCTCATCTGTAAAGGATAGAATTGGTTTTGCAATGATTGAAGATGCAGAGAAAAAAGGATTGATCAAGAAAGGTACTATTTTGATTGAGCCAACATCCGGCAACACTGGAATTGCCTTGGCTTTTGTTGCTGCGGTAAAGGGCTATAAGCTTATTCTTACTATGCCTGAGACAATGAGCATTGAAAGAAGGGTGCTTCTTAAGGCGCTTGGCGCTGAAATAGTTTTAACTCCCGGAGCTGAAGGCATGTCTGGCGCAGTCAGAAAGGCGCAGGAGTTTCTAGAAAATAATAGTAATTTCTTTATGCTTCAACAATTTGAAAACCCTGCAAATCCCCAGATACATCGAGTGACAACTGCAGAAGAGATTTGGAGAGATACTGATGGCAAGGTGGATATCTTAGTCGCTGGCGTAGGAACGGGAGGAACAATTACAGGGATAGCAGATGCGATTAAAAATAAGAAAGAAGATTTTAAGGTTATTGCAGTTGAGCCTGAAGATTCACCGGTGTTGTCTGGAGGCAAACCCGGCCCACATAAAATTCAGGGCATTGGCGCAGGTTTTGTCCCAAAGGTTTTAGAAACAAAACTCATAGATGAGATTATAAAGGTATCGAATAGCGATGCAATTAAGACTGCAAAAAGGCTTATAAGAGAAGAGGGAATTTTAGCAGGGATTTCTGCTGGAGCAGCTACTGCTGCAGCATTAAAGGTTGCACAGAGAAAAGATAACGAGGGCAAATTAATCGTAGTTATCTTGCCTGATA
>JBFZAD010000033.1:0-11780 GCA_041309125.1 Candidatus Omnitrophota bacterium | reverse complement strand
AGAAAATGGCGATACGCCTATAAACATAGCCTCAAATGTAAAGGCATAACACAACTCATCGCTGTTAAAAAATTTTTTTGCAAGTCCCCAGTAGGTATTATTAACCCGCAATTTGGATAACAAACCGAAGTATTTTGGATTGAATAAATTTCCTTTTGTAAAACACCGATACAATAGCGGCTTTACAGAATCAAATATTCCAGCAGTCTCACGGATAAACCTATCATACTTTTCACCTGAATTTCTTTCGAACTTCTCTAATTCTTGCTTTGTCTTCTTGGGGTCAAAAAAAACAGTCAGCTTCCTTGAATCAGAATAAAATATCTTGTAATGAACATCCAATACCTTTAATTTCAGATAGTCGTTTAATTTTTGCCCGCAATAAGTAAATACCTCGTTAAAAAAATCGGGCATTAATACAAATGATGGCCCGGTGTCAAATCTAAAACCCTTATCTTCTATTATATGGGCCCTTCCTCCGCATTCGGAGAGCTTTTCAAAAACGCTGACATTAAAACCGTCATGCGCCAGCCTGGATGCACAAGACAAACCGCCTACACCGGCTCCTACGATAGCTACATTTTTATTCTTGCCCATAAATTATCCTCTTTGTTTTGCTATCTCATGACAAAAAATAGCAGATGCCATAGCAACATTAAAGGAAAGTTGAGCGCCCCTCATTGGAAGCGTCACGCTCAATTCAAATTGCTTCCTAATACCTTGTCGCACCCCCTTACCCTCTGAACCCAGGACAAGACATATTGGCAATGGAAATTTTACATTCTTAATGTCTTCACCTGCATCTACAACAGCACCGGCTATCCAAAAATTCTCACCCTTGGCCTTTATTAAAGCATGAGTCATATTGTTGACAATTGAAACAGGTACAAAGTTCTCTCCTCCGGAAGCCACATGAATTACAGTTTCGTTGACTTGACAAGAGCCATGAGCAGGTATAACAATTCCAAAGCCACCGAAACAAGCAGCAATCCTTATAACTGAACCTAAATTATGTGGATCATTTATGCTATCTAGAAACAAGAAGGACAGCTTATTTTCTTTTGTAGCATAAATTAACTCTTCGAAATCTGAATATTGAAATTTATCTACCTCAGCTACTATCCCCTGAAGACGATCTGCATATTTAATCCTAAGTAATTCCCTTTCTGAAACTGTCTTTAACTCTATATCTCTTGATTTTACCAATTCAATTATTTTTGGCACATCAAAATTATCTTGCACAAATACCCTATGTATGCTTTTAGGATTCGCCCGAAGCCTCTCATATACTGAATTCTTGCCATAGAGATACATTGTTTTCTTAAGCATTTATTTTTTAATATTCTTTAGTGTAATACGGTCAAAGTAAAATACGTTCTTACCTGGAGTGCGTGGCTCAAATTGAAAACTCATTATCGGAAAATCTAATAGATCATTCTTAGTCGCCTTCTCTGGCTGCCAGTCAGTCCTTGCAAAGAACTCTGAGAATGGACATATTATCTCTTTCCAGCCCTTAAAATTATCATCTAGTATAAATCGCCACATCTCCCCATATCTATCCTTAATATCAAAAGCTATTATCCCATTAGTGCCTGCTCCATACATATAGATACTGAATGCATTAAATTTAGCCCATGATATTTTATCTGGAGAAACTAACCATTTATTCGCACCTTTTACATCTAGATTATAACCCCTTGCTATCCACATATAGCCTGAGCTTTTTAAATCATATTCAACCTTCATTGATTGATTGCCACAAATCTTTATTCCACCATCAGCGGTTACTTTAACAAATGAATCTTTGGAAGCACCGAAATCGACTGTAGTAGGGTTTAAATCCCCCTCAAAGCTATCAATCGCAAGTTCATTATTGACCAGATTACAACTCGATAAAGAAAAAAACAGCATCAAGAGAGAAAAACTAAATAACTTTTTCATAGAAACTCCTTTTATTCTGATTTTAAAACCTTGTATGCCTCATTGACAATTGTCTGCTTATTCTGCTTTGAAGCTAAACCTTGGCCACATACAGAACACTCTCCAGTCCAGCAATAGAGACACAGTTTATCCTTAGACAGGCCAATTGCCTCGACCATATCGTTTACAGTCTGATAGCGTAGTGTTGTAACTTCTAAATCTTGTGCAATCCATTCAACCATTTTCTTGTATTTAATAGAATTATTATCCAGGTATTCGGTAACATCTTCTAAATCCTGACCTTCAAGGCTTCTGATGGCCCTCCTTGCTGCAAGCTCATGAATGCTTCGAGTTGACAGATTAAATCTACATGGGAACATAAGCGGCGGACAAGCAGGCCTGACATGGATTTCTTTTGCACCATTTTCCCATAATTTCTTTATAGTGAAATTCTTAAGCTGTGTTCCTCTCACTATTGAATCTTCGCATACGACAATTTTATTTCCGTCTATTACCTCTTTAATTGGCAAAAGCTTCATCTTCGCAATCAAATCTCTTGTTTCCTGAGAAGGAGGTGTATAGCTCCTGCCGTAACCTGGTGTGTATTTTACTAGAGGACGCCTGAATGGTTTTTTTGATTCAATTGCATAGCCTATTGCATGAGAAGTGCCTGAATCGGGCACTCCAGCTACCAAATCAATTTCAATATCCCTATCTTTCCTCGCAAGACAGCTTCCGCTTTTTTCTCTTACGATTTCAACATTTATGCCTTCATAACTTGAAGCAGGAAAGCCTGTATATATCCAAAGAAAGGTGCATATTTGATTAACATCTCTTCCTGGGACCCTTTGAACCATCCCTTCTTCATTAATCGCTACTATTTCTCCTGGTTCTAAGTATTTAATGATCTTAAACTCGCTGTTTAAAAATGCGCTTGTCTCGGTAGTAATCGCCAAGGCATCCTCTCTCTGACCTACAACTAATGGCGTAAAACCAAATCTGTCCCGCGCAGCATAGATACCCTCCTTATTTAACAGCAATAATGAACAGGAGCCTTGTATACAGCTAAACATTTTCTCGATACCATCAACTATTGTGTTGCCCTGGCTTATCAGCTTGGCTATCAACTCTGTAGTGTTTATACCGGATTTACCTACCTCGCTAAATGACAAACCTCTTTGTAAAACTTGAGCAACTAAATCATCTGTGTTTTCTATTAAGCCATTGGTAACTAAACAGAATGGCCCAAGCTTCGAATTCAAATAAATTGGCTGTTCATCCATCGCACTTATTGCCCCTATGCCTTTATTGCCTGACATATTCCTATATTCCTCGTAGAATTTTGATTTAAATTGGCTCTGGCTGATATTATGAATATGCCTCTGGAATTTTTCTCCCAATATTGCCACCCCGCCGTATTCGGTTCCTAAGTGCGAATGATAATCAACACCATAAAAAAGCAACTGTGAACAATCTCCCTTTGACGCAACGCCAAAAATTCCGCTCATAACTTACCTCCTAGTTAGAATTATAATAATATATTTAACTAACAATCTCAATAATCTTATTTTGAGATTTCTCTCCCTTTACTATCTTTATTTGGTAGGGCTTACAACAAAAATATTCACAAAGTAGTTCTAGCATAGACTCATTTGCCCTTCCATCAATTGCCGGCTTAGTTACGTAGACTTTGAGCCTATCCTGTTCTTTTCTAATTAGGCTCTTTTTTGCGTTGGGTATGACTTTGATATAAAAATTACTCATCTTTATGAAATTATTGTATTTTTTAGGAAGGAAAAACAATCTGACTTTTTATTTCAGGTTGATCTCAAATTCATTTATTCCGTCAGAAAAAATAATCTTATCTTGTTGGATGCTAATTAATTCATATTTCCCTATTCTCTCACCTAGAAATAATATTGCCCCATTTATTAAAACTGAAGGAGTTTTCTCATCCCAGATTATGCCTTCGATATTAAGGCCGTCAATCCCGACCTGCGAAGGCGATGCATATTTATTAAATGGATCTCTTTGCCACTTAAGTCCATCATTGCTTTTTCTAATCTCAACTGATACCACCCCGGCTACTTCTGAAATTAAATCTTCTTCCTTAATTAAATTTGTCTGCTGCAAACCTTTGGCCATGTCCTGCCTCATTTTTGTCTTTAGGATCCTGCTTGCTATCAAGAATACCAGAACAATCAATAAGCATAGAGTTATTATTAATTCTAATTTCTTCTTATTCATTTTTCCGATCTAGATAATAGACATTACAATTAAAGATTATATCCAATAATTGGCCTCTATCTATAGGTTGGTTAATTGATAATTTTGATAAAACAATTAAGCCCGGAAAATCTACGTCAATTTTCTCTAAAAACTTGCCAAAATCTATGAAATTTGCCTTTAATCGTAATTCAAGAGGCAAGACAAAAACCTGTCTGCCTTCAAACTGTACTCTTTTCTCACCTTCTTTAAGCTCGAGTGTCTCCCCTGGGTTTATTGAACTAATCTCAATATTAAAATCCCGTGCGAATTCTTCAATATCCCTGAATATAGAGTCTGAACTTGTCAGAAATTTTTGATTTAACTTTTGTAGGGCTGATTTCAAAGAAGCCAGACATTCCTGAAATCTTACATCTCTGCACGCAGAATCTCGAATCTTTTCTATTTGCAAAGAAAGGCTTGAATCATTTTTTTCAAGCTCTCTTAATTTTGAATTCATAGGGATATGTATTAAAAACAACCATAATAAAGATACCAGGACTATTACCCCAAGATAAACACCAAGCTTTTTTTGTCTATTGGTCAACCGATAGAGATATTTCATCATTCATTAATCAGTAATTCAATCACAAAATCCAGACTAACCTTTGATTGCTCCTGGTTTTTTTTATACGACCTGATTTCAGCTGATTTAAAAAGCAAGGAACTTTTAGCCTTTTTTAAGAATTCAGCCAAAATCTCCGTAGATGTTGAAGTTGAGAGATTACCCACCAAAATAACATTTCTATTACTATGATCAAGCGTAAGACTAGACAACAAAACCTGATTCGGCATAATGTTACTCAATTCCTTTAAGATATATTCAGCTGGAATCACATTGTATTTATTTTTATTGATAAAATTTTCAATCTCAATCATTTTATTATGCTCTTGTCTTATTTGAGTCATTAGATTCATTTGTGATGTGCTATTCTTTTTGCGTTTGTTATAATGATTTATCTTCGTGCTGGTAATTATAAATAATATAAAGAATACACAAATTGAAATGACGATAAAAAGCCTTAGTGACAATTTTTCAAATTCTTTGAAATCAGCATTCTCCAGATCGGCAGGCATTAGATTGAAATCAGAGCCCATGCTAATACCTGCACCTACGCACATAAGACATTCGGGTCTATGATCTAAAAAGCCATTCCTATCATGGACTTCTAGGTCTTCATCTATATCTAAAAGCTGCGTACTCTTTTCAAGTTCAATAGTCAAGTATCTATCAAGATTTTTTAGCCTGGAGCCTGTGCCAGTTATAAAAAATGTTTCTACCTCGTTTCCTTTGAGCTCAGACACATAGTATTGTTCAGAACGTTTCATCTCTCTGGCAAGCCTTTCTAATAATGGCCTGATCATTGCATTAATCTGAGAATAACTAATCTTATCCTTATACATCCCCTCCTGTTCAAACGGAATACCTACCTGGTCTTGTAAATCAAATGCCTCAAGAGTGGACAATTGTATCTTGTCTTGATAAAAAACTACTACTCCTGTTAAAGCCTCAGTTATAGAATGGGAACCTATATTTATCTTCCTGGTAAATGCCAATTTTGCATTTTTATAAATATGGATAAATGCAGCATCCTCGTTAATCTCTGTAACACAGATAGTTTTTTTAAGGTATTGCTTGCCATGGCCGATTAAATTAGATATTGATATGGCGCTGGCAGAAATGTTTAAGATATTAAGATTGGCCTGACGTAGAATTGAAACATATCTCTCAACTAAATCCTTTTGCGCAACCACAACGGCCACCTCTAATAATTTTGCCGAGTCAATATCAGTTTTTTCCTGTGCTATTTGATAGCTAAAGAGGCTTTTTGAAATATCATAAGTCAAAAAATCTTTAATCTTCCATTTAATTGCCTCTGGTATTTCTGAATCAGGCATCAACGGAATATCTAAGATTTTATACTCTACCTCGCTTGAAGACAAATTAAGAATTATATTCTTATTTAACTTATTATATAAATTTTTTAAAGATATAATTAGTGACTCATCTTTATCATCTGTTAATCTAATTGCATAAAATGAAGCTATGGTTTTTTTATTTTCCAAATCCAGATTAGCAATATTTAATCTCTCTTTTTCAATGGTAATTATAGAGATTTTATCGGGGGCTTTAGTTATGGTGCTTAACTTTTCTAAATCTTCCTTGAATCTTACCTTAAGAAAGATTCTTGCCTTTTCAATATTAGGAAAGATTACCTTCTCTATGGTGAGTGAGATTTTTTTGAAGGCTGAAGTTTTTGTAAGCGATGTTTTTGCTTTAGATAAGAGATCTTTAAGCTTTTTTAAAAAGTCGTTTAATAGAGCTTTTTTTACTTTTTTTATTATATTTTCTTTCATTAAAGGTATTATACTATAAATGAATGCTTATTTCTATTAAATAAAATTACAAGCCATCCCAGGAATTGGGCACTGCTACAACATAACCTTCAAAACCAAAAGGAGGAATTAAGGGAATTGAATTTTCGCTATAAGTGATAGTTGCAGGCCCCAATCTATCTCGATAAAATCGATTTGCAATTAAAGCTCCTCGCAAACTCGAGCTACCATCAATTTGCACTCCACCTTGATTTTGAGAATCATACTGATAAACCAACCCTTCAACATTTGCGCTATTTTGTATTCTAAGACTAGAGCCGTTATTATCCCTTCCGGTAGAGATAACATTTCCAGTTACGCGTGTCCCAGCCCCTGTTATAAAAATATAATTATCGGTCCTATCATTTGGGTAATCTACAAACAATGTGCTATTTAAGATATCCGCACCAGCACCTACATAAATTTTACGCCTTGCCAATATTAATGCGCTGTCAACAAAAGTATTTTGCCCAGTGAAATAGAGCCAGTAGTTCATGTTGCTGGGGCAACGTTCGTACATCCGTACTCCGCTAGACATATTTATTGTCGCAGTGCTTGAGCCTACATATATACCTTGCCCTGCTAGAAAAACTATATTGTTGCCTGCGCTAGGATTAACATTTAAACTTGTACCTTCAGTATAGTGTAAATATATCCGTTGGCTTGCGACAATTGTGCCACGGCCGCTAATAGTTATACTGCCTCCTGTAGTAAAATTTCTACAGTAAAGGGTACCTCCATTTAGGGTAAGATTTGTAGTTCGCGTAATATCATTTGTAGCTTGGGAGCCAATTCTCCAAATTGTATCATATGTATCCATTAACCCTGTATAATAAGTTGGGGAGATTACTGGCATAGCCACAGGAGAACCTGATAATAATTGTTTTGTATAAGTGCCGTTTCCACTTATGTCGTTTGGACTATTATAATAAACTTTACCATCAAGAAAGGAATTACCAGGATTTATCTGCATACTCCCTGCTGACCAGACATCTCCATAAACATTTGTGGTATTTTGCGCTCTAAGACTGCCGGTATTTCTGCCCCAAAAAACAGCAAATTGACTCGCCTTGGGAAGTTTTTTAGCAGTAATACTGATATAGCTTTTATTTTCCTGACCATAAAAGCCCGCTACTCTGCCTGTAACCTTTATATCAAGTTTAGTTGGACCTACATTTGAGACATCTATATCAAAACTTCCTAGACCAAATACCTTTGATTGGCCAACCTCATTTGTCCAGTCTGTATCATCTGCTAACTGTTGCATATACCATTCTAAGCCAGCATGGGCTAAGTATTTAGCCTGCGCCGATTGAACAAACCCGGTAGTTGACTGACCAGTCTTTGTGCCTAAAAGCGAAACTCCAACCATACCTAATAAAGATAATATAATCATTATTGCAATGGCAGCCACTAGTGCCTGCCCATTATGGCCGCAAAAGCATAGAAAGTATTCTTGAGAATTTAGCCTTTTATTTTGTTGAGTTTGCAGTCTTATCACTGAAATTTATATTTTAGATGCCTTAAATTCTTTGGCACTACTTGAGTTTTGTAATACAGTTTATATGGACTAAAGCTAAAAGTAAGGGAGATCCCAACTCTTCTAATATTGGTTAAAACACCACTACCTACGATTGGAGGATTTGTTATAGGACTACCTAAATCATCAAAATAGCTAAAGGATAAGTCCTCTATGCGGCTTGCTAGTATATCTGTATTTCTCATTAGATTAAGATTTGCCCCATTTCGCGAATAACTTATAGTGCTTCCTTCCCGGTCAATAAAGCTGAATTGAGTTTGGTTTGCAATCAATATACTTCTATCATCCTTCAATCTTTTAATCTCCTGTGAGATACGACTAATAGCTACATCTGCCATTTGATCTAAATCTGTGCGTATGGTCAAAAAGGATATGGCATTAGTTGCGCTTAATAAAAACGGAACACCTATTGCAGTAATAAGAGCTATGATTAAGATTACAATAATCATCTCAATCAAAGTAAAACCAGAAAAATTTGTAAATTTTTTACAGAAAGTTTTCCCAAACATATAAAACTTAACTTTTTTGTACTTTAAACTCATATATCTATTTTCTCGTAACAATTGTGGTTAATCTAACCCTGCCAATAATCCCGCTAGAAACATCTAAATCAACTCTTTTGTATCTGTTTTGAGGATAGCTAACAGCGCCAATAGTGGCTGTACTAACTCTTACCTGATAACTATAATTTGAAAAGTTGCCTGTAAATAAAGTAGGGCCTTCAGCAATTACTGATGAGAATCTCAATGAAGTAACTCTCTCCATTTCTTGTTCTGCCAAGGCTGTAGCGATTTGCATTATCTCAGACGTAGCATACTTTATGGATACATTGCGAAAAAGTACTGCTATCGGAGCAAAACAAATACCTAGTACGATAATAACAATTATCAGTTCAATAATCGTAAAACCTTTTTTATAATTACCCATAGAATCTATCTTTAACTTATGGCACTACCCCGACATATCCAGTGTTTGGCGCAACCGTCACCCAGTTGTCCCATGTATTTAAGCAGACGCCACCCGTGGTACTTAATCTTTCTACGGAACTCTGCCTCAGCGCATATGGTATACCCTTACTATCAAATATAAGAGTGTTATTTGCACAACCATTAAAACATGCCAAGGCTATATCTACGCCTTGATACTCTGCTGTATTAAGCCTTACAACAAAATCCTTTTGAGATAATGGATCTTTGGCAGGGGGCCACAAGGCATTGCTTTCAATTTGGATAAAATAGGTATCAGTAGCTATATCAAATCTCATAGCTGTTCTTAGTTGAGTATTCATCGCTAGCCTTTGCGCATAGCGTATATCCGATTGGATTTTTTTTGCAGCAAGCCGAATCCTGGTATTTGTCAAATCAGGCATCCTTACCGTAGTGACAACTGCCAAAATCGCAACAACTAAAATTACCATTACAAGCTCTAGAACAGTAAATCCTCTTTTCATATTTTAAGCATCAATCTTCATTGATTCCCTTGCCTTCAAAAATCTTTTCTACTTCAGATAAACCTTTAACCGCCAAAGGATAACTTTCTTTCAATTTTAATGCCTCTTTGTAACATTTAATTGCATCTGGATAATAACCTAATTCCTTATACAATAAGGCTAGATTGCACCATACATGGGGCTGATTGGGTTCTAGCGCAAGATTAACCCTCGTATATCCAACAGCGTTTTTATAATCTTTGGCTCTATAAAAATTGCCAGCTAGGTTATTATATGCAACAATCCCATCAGGGAAATTGTATACATTAGTAACCCAATAAGTAATGGGGTTAGAAAAATCAATATTGTTAGAAATGGTTAATATTGAATAGGTAGTTAAAAAAATGGTAAGGCAAATAATAAATATCATTCTAAGTATTCTTTTAGTTTTTATTTTTGAGCTTGTGCCTATATTCTCCCAAATATTTATCAATAATGTTGCTATTGCGATAGAAAAGCCTACCGAGGGAAGATACATATATCGCTCTGCAACAATATTACATATAGGAAATAAATTGGAATAAGGCAGATATGTTATAAAAAACCACATAATACCAAGAGAGACGCCGAATAACCTGCCTTTTCGTAATTTAAAAAAAATAGCTATGAGAATTACAATCACAAACACAGATGCAAAAAACAAAGGGCTCAATTTCCCAAAATTAACATTGCTATACCCAAAAGAATGGAAAAGCCCCCTTCTCAATGGATAAAAAATAACTTTTAGATAATATGCAACTGCCTTAATAGCCACAGTTAAATAAGGCAATCCTTCATATTTATAAATCGTTAGGGAAGAGCCTTTCTCTTCAAAATATTTCAATAGTATAAATAAAAACGAGAGCAAGAACAATATTGCTAGTATTAATACTTTTAATCTGCGCAGTTGAAGGGTTTTTTCGACTTCTATTCCCTTCTCTCTGAAAAATATATCAAAAAAAAGGAATAACAAAGGAAGGCTTGCTACCTGATTTCCTGTCAAAAAGCAGACGCCTAAAAAGAAAATTGACACAAGCAAATGCAGGAGAGATTTATCTGATTTTACATAAAAAATAAAGGATAAAATATAAAATATACTTGAAAACACATAAAATCTGCCTGAAATCCAGCTTACCGCCTCAGTATGTATTGGGTGGACTGCAAATATCAAGCTAGATAAAAATGCTAAATTTTTATTTTTAAAAAGTACACGGCACAACCAAAATAATGAAATAACGCATAAAATATGTGCGACAACACTTACTAAATGATACCCGAAAGTTTTGCTTTTGAAAAAATGCCAAGAAAGAACTGTTGTAACCTCAGCAAAAGTAGATATATCTGGCTTAATATATTTAGTAAAATAATCTTTTATGTCATGAATCCTTGAATTTTGTAACAGTCCAGCATAATCATCAATAATAAATTCGCCACCAAGACTATTATAATAAACCAACAATGTTATGAAAATTAATAACAATAGATAACACGGAGCTTTTATATAATCTTTTTCAAATGAAGAGATAAAAGTTCTCATGTATTATATAACGAAAAAATTATCTTAATTATTTAAGAAATAATTAAAAAAAACTGGTCTTTGCAACCTAGCTCAAAGACCAGTTTTTAGTTGATAAAAAATATATTATTAAAAGATTAGTACCCGCTTGCTTCACCGTTTGGCGAAGTTGCCCAAATTCCTCCTGTTGAATCATCGTAAATCCAACCAACTGTTGTGTCTATCAAATTTGTAGAAGAATTTGTTCCTACTCTTATTTTCCTTGCAGAATCAATAGTTGCAATATATGGATTCTCAGGTATAGCACCCTGAAGCATAACACCCGTTGAAGTTTCTATTAATTCATCATAAGAAGGCCAGGCAGCTGTAGGTGACACATTATTTGCTATCTCTTTTGCATACCATATTGATATTCCACTGCGAAGCCCCCCTAACCCGCCTCTAACTGAAGCTGCTTTTGCCTTATCCTGCAGATTATGAAAAGTCGGTAGGGCTATTGCTGCTAATATTCCTAAAATAACAATAACCATTACTAATTCTATCAATGTAAAACCTTTACTCTTATTCTTATCACCTCCTTCACAGTAAGTGAACACCGACCATTCCGATTTGGTCGGTTGTTACACAGTAAGTGAACACCGGCCAATCATTCCTTGGCCTTAGTAAAGTGCAATCCAAGGAGGCCGGGTGTTTCT
>JBFZAD010000032.1:0-3495 GCA_041309125.1 Candidatus Omnitrophota bacterium | reverse complement strand
CTTTACTCCTTCCCCGATGCTCGTTCCCAAGCCTTAAACACCTACTCCACTGAACTGATCAAAGAGCTGATCATCCCTAAACTAACCAAAGAGATCAACACCTCCCAGCGTTATGCCCCTCTGCGCCAGGTTTACTTCTCGTTGATACTCTCCCGCTGGTTCAAGGAGAGATTCCGGGTACAGAATGGTTCACCGGTAAACCGGTTCACCGGTGCACCGGTAGAAGAATTAATCAATCAACCGGCTCACCGGCTCACCGGCGAACCGGCGCACCAATCACCCGGCTCACCGGCTAACAGTTACATCTTTCGCATCGACTCTAACGACCTGACCAACCTTACCTCGCAAACCCCCTGGTCTAAAGATACCTACTTTCAAGCTTACAAACGCTCCTTTGAACAGGGTGAATATTCGATCCAGGAACCGGTGTATACGCCTACCGGGCAGGTGATCAGGAGTTATGTGAGCGGAGGGGTACAGATGGATAATATAGCGCCGATGACATTCAGGACTTCAGGCTTGCCAGTAGGAGATAAGCCTTATCTTGTGCCGATGCGTTTCAATGTAAATAATAATTTACTTACTGTTTCTCCTATTTTAAGCTGGCAGGAAGTAGAGATATTAAGAAAACAATTAGCGTTTTATATAGATGCAGCGCATGATTTGGGTAATTATACTCGAGGATTAGTAAGTGCAATGTTAAAGAGCATGGCAAAGGGAGAAATAAAGGAAAACTCAATAGATTTGAGAAGACTGGTTGCTCTTATAAGAAAAAACAGAGATCTTATAAAAATCGCGATTGAAGTTAGAGATAACCCAGAAAAATTGTCAGTCACATTAAATGATTTACAAGCACTTAACAATCAATTAGAAATGCAACTTCGTATGCTGCAGCCGTCATTAACCGGTAATTTAGCTGAACGGCTCAATATTTTAATGTCGATTATCAACCCCGAATTACCATACTCGATCGTAGATTTAAGAGAAGTACTAGAGTGGGTAATGCAAGGGTATAAATATGCCTATGACTTTAAAATTAATTTTCTTAATATGCTTAAGGCAAGTAATAACCCATTTTTAGGCAGCAAGTCTCAACTAATACGCATAATCGGCAATCTTTTGAGCAATTCTAGGGCCGCGTTTATCCATAATCATATTGATCGGGAAAAGCGATTAGTAGAAATTAGCCTTGTTTCAGGAAAAGATAGCTACGTTATAACCTACAAAGATAATGCGGGAGGCATGCCTAAAGAAGCCTTAGACCAAATTTTTGAGCCTAGATTTACTACCAAGGATAGAGAAGAAAATCCGCTTTCCGGATTTGGCATGGGCATAGTTAAAGAATTTGTAGAAAAAATGGGCGGCACAATTTTCGTCCAAAGTGAACTCGGCAAAGGCACAACTTCTACCATTACCTTGCCAGCCGCCGCAAGCAGCCCCCCTGCCGCGGATTCCGAGCAACCTCACGGAACCTCAACTAACCTCACGGAACCTCAAGCAACCTCTAACAAGAGCGCCTCGCTGCTGGCGGATGATAAGATTGGCCGCTGCGTTACTGCAGATACGTTATTGCCGATATTGTCAGATGATAAGAATATAACGCTTAAACGTATAGTTGAGGTGAAGGCAGGGGATTATGTTTTATCCCTGAATGAGGAATCCGGTCGAGTTGAACCGCATAGGATTAAGGGCTTCTTGGATATGGGAATTAAGCCGGTGATTAAGCTGACCACCGCTTCAGGTCGCACAATTAAGACTACGGTAAATCACCCATATTTAACGCACGAAAGCTGGGTTAAGGTAGAAGAATTAAAGACAGGTAATGAGATTGCGGTGCCGAATAAAAATATAGCGCTATCCTACAATAGTTATGGCAGGATGGCCTTTTTTGCAGATACGTATTTTGGTTTTAGTGATGATAGTAAGGCCGTAAGCAAAGGTTTCGGGTTTATTCCTGGTGAGGAAAGAAAGAATTACGGGGGTAGAATTTTCAACAGTAGCGTGTTTAGTTTTTATGAGGATAACTCCGGGGTTAGAACCAACGGGGAAACGGAAGATGTTGCCAAAGTCATTGTCAAAGGTGATGAGAACACGATTTTCTTTAGCACAAAGTTCTATGACGCCTTCGTCAGGGAGTCCGCAGAGGTTTCGTTCAAGAACGCTGTCTATGTCATAACCTGCGGCCCTGATGGCCTTAATGGTTGCTGCAAAGAAGCATTCATCGGCAAAGAATTTCATTTAGGCAGTTTCCTGAAGCAGGACATCTTCATTTTTGATAATCCCTACCGCATAATGAACAGCGGCCTGGATATCTTCTTTGGCAAGTTGGGGATAGCAGTCAGTAAGGATGCGTTCAGCGGTATAGCCGGACTCGATGAGCTCCAGGATCATATAAATTGGTATACGCGTTCCCTTTATGCAGGGTTTGCCGAAACAGATTTTAGGATCAATAGAAATTCTGTTTTCCAAAGAATCATTAGCCATTGCGTTCACCTCCGGCAGCAAATATACCATACGTTTGCAGGGGCGTCAATATTTATAAGCAATGCCTGCGCTCAGCAGGTTTCAGAAAATGATATTCTTTGGGATAAGATTGCCTCAATTGAACCGCTTGGCCCCGAGCACGTCTATGACATTGAAGTAGAAGGCACGCATAATTTTATCGCTAACGGCATCTTTGCGCATAATACTTATATCAACAGCCCCGCAGTATCAGGCCATAGGTCGAAGGTCATAGGTGATAGGGAAGAAGACTTTTCTACGACCCCCGACCCCCGACCTACGGCCCAAAACAGCGCCTCGCCGCTGGCGCAGGGTATTACTGAAATCTTAAGCCAAATCGGGACAACGATATTTTCCCTCTCAGATATAACTACTTTCAGACAGTGTCGTGTATATCGCAACTCAGGTTTAAACGTTATTGTGAAAGAGCTAATTGACAATGTTATCCCTGATGGCCCTCGCGCAGGTTACTATTTTAAAAAGAAGGCCCTTAAAGGTTATCAGTTAGCACAGCAGAGATTAGGCGGCCTAGTTGTCCCTTTTACTATAATTGACTTACAGCTCCATATTGCAAATAAAGATTCCATCTCTCGCGCGTCTATAAATAGTGCGGTTATTTTAAATAAAGTTAAGGACCATGATTTAACCGACAGGATAAAATATTTGGCGCGGCAAAGAAGGGTAGAAGATATTAAGAAATTAGTTCGGCGAGTGTTTGAAATAGACCATGAGGCGATGAAGCGAGGCTGTTATTTACCAGATCCCATTTTAGAAAATTTTGGTATTATGGAGGATGGGGAAATTGTTTTGATTGATCCGGGATTCATAGTCTCTGATGATCTGACGGATAATTACGTGACTGCTTCAGATTGGTTTCTGCGCGGGAAAAGCCATCATCTTAACAATATTTTTTTGAATAGCCTAAAAGAAGAATCTGGCCTATCCGATATGGAAATTAAGGAAATCAAAATGGCTTACGGAGAGGCGTCGGGA
>JBFZAD010000031.1:0-5188 GCA_041309125.1 Candidatus Omnitrophota bacterium | reverse complement strand
TTCCGATCTAATAATACTAAAAAACAAAAATATTGTAAAAGTTAATTTTACATCAACTGCAGATTTATTACTTAGCTGGGCAAATGCCTTTTCTGCCTTATTGAATGAATTTAGTGCCTCTTCGTTTATAAATTCGTCGTTTGACCTTTCATATTCAAGCCTATAAATAGCCCCTAAAATAATATGTCCTAGCGGCAATCTGGGTACTGTTTCTACTGCCTTTTTTGAAACTGCAATTGCATCTTTATAATCTCCATTTTTTAAACTTACGGCTACCTTATTAAAATAGTCCATTGAGCTAAAGATATCTTTGGATAGTTTTTCGCTTGTATTATTTAACAGAAAAAATATAAAAGCAACTATTACCATAAAAAACCACGTACTAAAAAATCCCCAAAGCTTTCTCTCTCTTTTTTTCTTTAGCAATAGAATCTCATGGGCTACTCTTCTGTCTCTCTGGCGTGACTCTTCAAGGGAATCAAGTAGCATTCTCGCTTGATTTAAGCTAATCTTTCCCTTCTGCATCAGATCATAAATCTTTTCCTTGTCATCCATAAGGAGAGCCTCCTCTTTTAGCTAATATATTCTTTTATAAAAGCAATGTCAACAAAAAAACAACAAACCCATACCACCTACGCGGTGTCCGTGCGGGGACACCTACGCGGTGGTATGGGTTTTAAAATATGCTGCTTATTTCTTAAATAGATTTTTAATGCTTTGCTTTATAAATAACGCTACTATTGCGATAACAATAGCCACTACCACAAACACAATCAAATTTGGCAGAGATTTTATTAGATTTGCAAAAGATTTTACTGCATTAATTCTTGTAATAAGGATGCTTTCTTTAATTATATTCTTGCTCTCTTTTAAAATCTTTGCTGAAACCTGTGGCTCATGGAAGCGAACAGTAATAGTAGTGAAAGATATGGAGTTATTTAACTGCTCTATCTGATTCTTCAAATCTTCTACTCGTTTAAGCACGGGTGTTAATTCTGATTCTAGCCGTATGGCCTCAGGTATTGTAACCTTCCTCTGTTGTAATGCCTCAACCATCTTATTATAAACAACCATTGCAGCATCAAGGCGCGATTTTAGATTTGTATACTGTTGACTTACATCTTGGCTGTTGGTAGAACTATTTTCAACCTTACCCAGGGTTGAAAGCTTATCTAAGGCAGATATAAATTTATCTTTGGGAATACGCATAGTTATTGTGCCTGATACTCTGCCTTCATTATCTTTATAGAGCTTAGAGCCAGCTAAATATCCTCCAAATTCCTGGCAAATTGTAGATGCTTTCTGATATGTATCATTTCCATCCTCTACCTCTAATACTACCTCAGCGGTTCTGATTATCTTTTCGCCTTCACCTGTTGCTGGTAATCCTGGCTGGATCACAATAACAGGGCCTTCGCCGCTTGATATTG
Source organism: Candidatus Omnitrophota bacterium (assembly GCA_041309125.1). Lineage (GTDB taxonomy): Bacteria > Omnitrophota > Gorgyraeia > Gygaellales > Gygaellaceae > JBFZAD01. Next base: position 3,758 of record JBFZAD010000031.1, on the reverse strand, counting down.
ATGATTCAGAAGGGCTTCCCCAATTTGAACTCTCGCTTGAAGCAACTAAGTTTCTTCCAACATCAGTCCAAGCCCTCTCAGCATATTCATCATAATAAGGCTCATGTTCAGATTGATTTTTTGCACCTTCCGATAAGTCGTCAGTGCCTAATCCATAGTTCCAACCATCCAGTCCTTTTTTACGCTCAATATTTCTAATTGTTGGAAGATCTTTTTTGTCTTTTACTGAGTCAAATTTAAAACTACCTCGACTAATTTGTCCATAGTGAGATCCGGATATGTCTCCATAAGGATCATATTGCTCACCTATAGAATCTGCTGAATCCCTTAAACGTCCCTCTACGCCCATTTTCGTGTAAGCCCTCATCAAAACACCAAAACAAACCAATACCAATATCCCTGCCAGGATTCCTGATGGGACTAGAATTTTAAATTTCTTTTCCATTTTTACTTCGCCCCTTTCTAATTCCTTTAGGACGATTTTGTTTCTTACGGCATTGTCAAATTCAGGGCCAAGCTCATCTACAGACCAAGCCTTCATCTTATTAGAAACCAGCATGAGCTTAAATAACTCTTCATTACAGGACTTACATTGCTCTAAGTGCTTCTTAACTTCTAACTTCCTTTTTTCACTTAGCTGATTATCTAAATAGCTGCTTAATTCATTAACTACATGGCTATTAAACATTGTAACCTCCCTTGACTTCCTCTATAAAGGGAAGGATTCTTTCTTTTAAATTTAACCTGGCTCTATGGATTAACATTTTAACCGTTCCTAAGGATTTTTTTAATATTTTTGCAATATCTTTGTAATCTAAATTTTCATACTCCCGTAAACAAAGAGCTTCTCTTTGGAGAAAAGGAAGTTCTTTTATGCATTTTCTTAAAATCTCTTCTATTTCGTTTTTTTCTGATATCTTATCTGGAGAAGGATCTGGGCTTTGAACTTCAACCAATTCCTCTGGGTCATCCTTTTTGGTTGGCCAGCTAATCTGCCACTTCTTCTTTCTTAACCTGCTAATAGATATATTGTGCGCAATACTGAATATCCAGGTCGAGAACTTACCAAGCGGCTGGTAGTCCTTTCTGTATTCGTGCACCTTTAAGAATACATCGGAAGTTATATCCTGCGCTTCATCTTTATCTTGACTTATCCGAAGCACAAATCTATAAACCGGATTTTTGTATCTGCGCAGCAACTCATCCATTGCGAGCATCTCTCCTTTTTTATAACTTTCCATCACTTCTTCATCTTTTAAGTTTTGCATTCTTTCACTGACCCTTCCTCTTCTCCACTATATTAAACGCACGAGGTATAAAAAAGTTTCAATATTTTTTACTCATTTTACACCAAATCCCCAACATCCACAACAAATAGCTTCAGATAGCTTTAGAGACGCTTTCCAAGTTGTTCGGGAAGGTGCACCCTTAAACAATACCACCTAAAACAATACCACCTACGCGGTGTCCGTGCGAGGACACCTACGCGGTGGGATAGGTTTTGAGACAAATATATCTTGTAAATTAATAATTATAAACTAAAATATCCTTATGAGAAAATCCGTGAGAAATTTATTAACTATAACAGTAATAATATTTGTAATATTTCTTGCAGAATATTGCAATGCCCAAACCTCTGGAAGATTTCAGGTGCAAAATGGCGATAGATTAGAAGATGTTACCTATATCTATAATATTCCTGATTCAAGCAGCAACTCACATCTTCCTTTAATGATTTATGTTGGCGGGCTTAGCTCTCCCGGCATTGAGTTTATGTGGCCATATTGGAAAGATTTTGCAACTAAGAATAACTTTGCACAACTTGCTGTCGGCTTTAAGTTTATTGATGAAGATTGGAAGAAAAATAAAAGTTATCAATATCCTAAAGTTTGGTCTGGGGAAGCCTTAATGAGGATATTAGAAATTTTATCAAGGACAGACAGAGTCAATACTAAAGAACTGTATCTAGTTGGTATTTCAGCCGGAGCTCAGTTTGTACATCGCTTTGCATTAATTCATCCTGAGATTTGTGCTGCAGTCGCAGCCCATGCTGCTGGCGGTTATGATCATCCCAGCAAACGGATTCCTACAAAATTTTTGATAACTGTTGGTGATCTGGATAATGATAAGATCTCACGATTAGAATTTGCAAAGCTATTTGTAGCTGCTTGCAAGAAGCAAGGAATTGATGTGGAATTTAAAATTATGCCTGGGCTTGGCCACAGGCAAACAGATGACCAAAACAACCTCACCCAGGAATTCTTCCTAAAAGTCAAATCCAATAGATAAAATAAAGCATAATGCAACATTTTGTACATTGTTGAAAATGTTACATTAGATTAAGGCAGACTAAAATTACTGGTATATTTTTGGGTTATTTGAATAGATTTTTAAAACTTGTAGGGGAAGCGGAGTTCGAGTATTAAATCTGGGGAATCTGCAGTGAGTCCGTGAGTGACTGCGACATCGCAAGAGAAATTCTTCTTTATGGACCATGTAAGGCCCTATTTGAGGCTAATAACATTCGTAAATGAACCGGGGACGGCAACATCGTTAATGTACATCTTACCACCAAGTGATTGTGAAACGCTTGCACTAAAAGCAAGCTGATAGTTAAGGGCAAATGCAGCACCAAAACCATAATCAAAGCTGCCTCCTGGTGCTACATCACCATAATTGTCAATATTACGTTTTATATTGTGGGTATAGCCTAAGCTACCGAATAGTATTGCCGGGTCTGATGACTTGACTGCAACAACACTACCCTTAATTCCCCAATGGCCAGTGCCTATTCCTATATCATTTCCATAAGGACTTTTGCCTGTCCTTGACTTAATGCTTAAGCCGACAATAGCATCTGGCCTTATGCCTTTTTCATAGGCGAATTGATAAAAGACACCACCAGATATGTCACCAATCCCTGAATCACTAGTAGTAATATCAGATTTAATTGTATCGCCTTCCGTAACAGTCCTGTTAACTTGATAACGAAATGGCACGCTCATTTCTAACTGAAGATTATTTCTTAAGCCATACTTTGCAGATAAAGTTTCCATAAGGATATCTCTCTTTACCTTTGCAATTCCAATCTCACCAATTAGCAAAACAGGAAGTATTGTATAACCCTCAAGCGTTATACGATTGGCAGAGGTATGCACATAGGTTGTTGAAGGCTGAATTTGCCAGGTTCCTTTTTTAAGCAATATACCACCCTTTTGCATAAGGGCCTTCTTAATGGGCTCTTCTTCCTTAATGGCCTTTGCTTCTTCTTGAGTTGAAGCCTTTTTCACTGGCTCTGAAGAAGAGGCTTGAGGAGTTTTTTGCATCGGGCTTTCAGGTCCGCTAGCTACAATTTGATCTGCCTCTACATCAGAAATACGAGGCGGCTCTTCTTTGGCCAGGGCGCTAAGCGTAACAAATGTAAGATTTCCGCTGGTAGCCTTCTTGCCAGCGGCATCCTTACTGATTACTCTATAATTATATGAAGTAGATGGCATTAGGCCGGATATAACAACTCTATGGCGGGTGACTAAATTGGCATCTTCCTGCGTTGTATTAGTATAAGATTTACCAATTCCATATTCTACCTGAGATGTAGAAAGCTTATCAGTAGTCCAAGTAATAACCGTAGATGTGACATCAGATACAGCACCACTTTTTTCAGCAAAGACTAAACTGCTTGAAAATAAAAGGATTAGTACTAATGTTGCTAGAATTTTTGCTTTTTTCATATTATGTTATTTTAAAATAAATAGCCC
>JBFZAD010000030.1:0-2508 GCA_041309125.1 Candidatus Omnitrophota bacterium | reverse complement strand
ATTTATTTTGCTTTTCTTCTGTCTCAAAAAATCTTTCCAAGGCAGATTGCCCAATTCTAAAGCGCTCTTTTTGATGCTTTTCATCTAAGAAGCCCTGTGGATCAAAACTCTGCTTAAATATCCCTAAGATGTCTGACAATTCAATTTTCTTGCCAGCCATTTTATACTGAAAATACTTTGTAACTGCCTCATGCATTGCACGGCCGTATACAACAGTATGATGTTCCATAATTGGGACTCGAAGTATATGCACATACTTATATTTTAAAGGACATGTAGTATAATCATCTATCTGATAGAAACTTAAATTCAGGATTTCTTCCTCTGGAATTGAGCTTATGCCTTTTTTAGCAGGTGTTTTTTCAGGTGCATAACGTTTAATAGCCTCAATGGCGCTTACAGTTTGAACCTCTTCTTTTTTAGTTATTTCACCTAAAGCCTCTATCACAAATTGGCTGACTTTGCGCATTCTCTTGCCGCCGTAATCGCTTGCGGATAATAAATAAAGTTCATCTTTTGCCCGGGTCATGCCAACATAAAAGAGTCTTCGCTCTTCCTGAATATGAAAGTCTCCTGAAGGCAAAATCTCTTTTATTAAAGCATCGGGAAGCTCTATTGTCTGACGCCTATTACGAACTGGGAAGCGGTCCGTTACAAGGGAAACTAAAAAAACCACCTTAAACTCAAGACCCTTTGCCTTGTGTATAGTTAAAACATTTACTACATCTGTATCAAGATCGGTCTCTGCAGTCTCTGGGTCATCTCCTGCCTCAATCAAAAGGTCTAAATAATTTACAAAATTAATTACCCTGTCTTCTTTTGCCACAAGCTCAAAGTTTCTCACAATATTAAAGAACTTGGCAATGTTTTGGATCTTTTCTTCTTTTTCTAAATTTAAATCGGCAGTTAATTTCTTTAAAAGGCCTGTTTCAGTTAAGAAACTATAAAGCAATCTTCCTGTAGTTTCTTCGCGTGAGGTTTTTAAGAATTTATCTAAATCGCTTAAAATAAGTTTAAATTTATCACGCGAGGCTTCAGTAACTTCAGATAACTCTTCTATCTCTGATACTCCTTGAAATACTTGATAAAGCGGCCTATTCCTTCTTTTTGCATAGTGCATACAAAGCGACAAGTCCGAAAGATTAACGTTATAAACTTCACTGCTTGCCAGGTAATACACACTCATTGAATCGGATTGGTTAGCAACTACTCTCAGGAAATTAATGCATAGCTTTACCTCCTCTCGAGAGTAAAGCCCTTGGCTGCCGCTAAATTGCCATGGAATGCCCTGCATATTCAGCGCCTGCAAAAATGCCCTTGCATCAGAATTAGAGCGCACCAGAATTGCAAAATCCTTATAATTAAACTTCTTGGATTCAACCTTGTTCTTAATATTTTGAGCAACCCAGTCTGACTCATTGGAATTACTGTCAAAATGTTTATGCTCTAAAATACCAGGCTGCGCACGGCCTACTAATTTCTTATCTATACCTGCCTTAACCTCAAAACGCTCTGGGTTATTATTCTGGATAAGCTTATATGCGCTGTCTAGGATACTTTGTGGAGAGCGGTAATTTTGAATCAAGCTTATTCTTTTTGCCTTGGGATATACATCAATAAAATTTAGCACATTGCTGTATGCTGCGCCCCTCCACCTATAGATACATTGATCATCATCAGCTACGACTGTTATATTCTTAGCCTCGCCTGCCAATAATTTTACCATCTGGAACTGCGCAAAGTTTGTATCCTGAAATTCATCTACCAGAATATATTTAAACTGCTCTTGGTATCTTTTTAAAACCAACGGATGCTCTCTAAGCAGTTTCAAACCAAGATAAAACTGATTGCCAAAATCAACTACCCCGTATTTAGCTAAAAGCTCTTGATATTTCTCATAAACAGAGGCTAATTCCATATGTTGAGTTGCCTCTTCTTCTAAGGCAGGGTCTTCTTGGGTCTTTGCTTTCAGGGAAAGCTCTTTAGCAAACTTAAGATACTCATCAGGTGAGATATCCTCATCCTTGGCTCGGCTAAATAATGAGACAAGCGCCTCTATAAATCTTGTTGGGTCAGATAAAGGCCTAAAATAATCCAGGCTAAATTCAAAAAGATGCTCTCTAAAAAACACCGCTGACTCAGGTCTCGATAAGACCTTAAAATCAGGATTGAGTCCTGCTATCAAAGCATTCTCGCGCAACAATCTATCACCAAATGCATGAAATGTAAAAACCCAGATATCAGTATAGCCATATGGCACCAATATATCCACGCGTTGCTGCATTTCTCTGGCTGCTTTATCAGTAAAAGTAAGTGCTAAAATCTCATTAGTCTTGGCCAGGCCCTCTGCTATTAACCAGGCAATCCTATGCGTGATAACCTTGGTCTTACCTGTTCCTGCTCCAGCGATAATCAACAACGGGCCCTGCTTATGTGTTACAGCCTCTTTCTGCTCTTTGTTTAAGTTTTGCAGTATGTCATTCATATTGGGTCAGATCGGAAGAGCAC
>JBFZAD010000029.1:0-3643 GCA_041309125.1 Candidatus Omnitrophota bacterium | reverse complement strand
TCTTAATCAAAATAACCGGGGCAAAGAATTCCTCATAGATCATTTTATCAATCTCAATAACTGTAGAAGGGTAAAAATAGCCTTTTCCTGCTATGGTCTTGCCACCGCATAAGATTTTTGCCCCATTTTTTTCCAAATCCGTTACTCTTTTGTGCACCCTCTCCAAGTGCTCCTTCGTGGGTAGCGGACCCATACCTACTTCTGGAGCAAAAGGATCGCCTAGCTTAATATTGGAAATCCTTTTAATTAAATCCCCTACAAACTCTTTATAGATATCCTGATGAATAAGACAGGCGCTTGTTCCTATACACATCTGGCCTTGCTTTAAAAAGGATGAGCCCAATACATTCTGTAGAGCTGCCTCTTTATCTGCATCAGAAAATATAATTGATAAATTGCAGCCTCCTAATTCGCATATAATCTTTTTAGGCGCCTCAATGGATTCAGCCAATATCTTTTTTAATGTTTCCCTAGAACCAGTAAAAGAAATAATATCAATATTTGATTTCGCAATAAGCGACCCGATTCCTTGCCCTTTGCCCGTAACAATACTAATAAGCCCTTTTGGCATATCTAATTCATCGAGGAATTCAGCCAATTTTAATATAGAAGTTGCTCCATATTCTGAAGGCTTAATAATAATAGCATTCCCAGCTGCCAATGCTGCGGCACAGCTAAATCCAAAAATCATTATTGGCACATTAAACGGTAAATATACCGCGCAAACACCAAACGGATCATAATGAATAGTATCAATTCCTGTCTCCGTTTTTACTACCTTTTCTTCCAAGGATTCTAAAAAACTTGCATAGTAATTAAAGCAATCTGCGCCCAAAGGAATATCAACAAACAAAGATTCCTTTAATGGCTTTCCTATCTCTCTTGTTTCAAGTTCAGCAAGTATGGATAAATTATCAAGGATACATTTATTGATATCTCTCAACACCTTTGCCCTATCCTTAAAAGACACCTCTCGCCATTCTTTTTGCGCCTTCCTTGCCTGAGATAATGCAAAATCCAAATCTTCCTTGGTTGTCTCAAAAATATGAGAAAAAACCTCCTCATTGGCAGGATTCACAACATCAATCTTATCCTTGCTCTTCTTAAATTCTCCAGCGATATAATATTGATATTCTTGCATGTCGGTTATCCGGTTATCCCGTTAGCCCGTTAACCGGATAACCGGATAACCGGATAACCGGATAACGAATTTTCCCTACTCAACGGGTGCTAGTTCCCAGAGCTTAAAAGTCCTTACTAAGGCAGGATACCATTTGCTCATCTTGCTTATTTCACCCTTTGTCTTTACCTTGGATTGAGTTGTGGCTACAAATGGGTCAATCTCTCTGTTAAATATTTTTTTAAGTATATCTGGCCTGCCTGTAATAACAAACTCTGCATCCTGGTTACTATCCACCTTTGTTATCCTTCCTTTATCATAATAAAAACAGGCCGTCTCTTGTGTGTCTTGGTTCTTCACTGCCAGGGTACAAGTCAAGTCGTATCTTCTACCCAACTCTTGCACTTCTTTATCACTATTAATAATATCAGTAAGTTTTTTCACGTGTTCTTTGGATAATAACTTATACTTAATCTTTTTATCTGGGGCATTTTCTTTTTCAAGCCTTTCTTTAGTTCCAAGGTCAAGGCTCTTTGTAATAAGATTAACCCGCGCCTGCTCCTCAAGCATTTCTATCAGGCTAAATGAAGTCAAGAAATCTTTCCCCATAGAAACTACTCCGTGGTCCTTTAACACAACTATATTGCTGTTCTCAAGCGCCAAAAGCACAGGCTGAACTTCAGTCACTGTAGGAGTATTCTGCGGGATTGCTATTATATCGCCTAAATACAATTTGGCTTCAAATGAGAATATATCCAGCTTATCAAAATAATGAAAAAATGCAGTTGTAAAAGAGGGGTGTGCATGAAAACAGACGCTGACTTCTTCAAACTTATTATGAACTGCCAAGTGCAGATCTTTTTCGCTCGATGGTTCGCTACCCTTAGGCTCAAGCACATTGCCTTTTCTATCCAGAAGCAAAACTTCTTTTTCGCTCATATGCCCAAGATACGAACCATGTGCATTAATAAGTATCTTGTCTTTATCTATTTTGCATGAAACATTTCCATTACTTCCGGTAACAAAACCTTTTTCATAAAGCCTTTGTGCCCAAAAAATTATATTTTTCTTCTCTTTTTCTAAGTTCATCTTAACACCCTTTTTTTTGGCTGGTCTAAATATTCATTTATTAAATTTCTTTCTACCAACTCATCCTTTGCTGGATATACAAACTTCTCCTGGCCAGCAAGGAGGAACTTCTTACCTCTTAATGTAGATGCATCTTTATCAAAACCAGCTGGGTTGAATTCCCCTTCTAAAGATGCCTTGACTAGAATATTGTGAAGACTTGACAAATAAACTGCAAATAGGCTTCCGCTAGTTGCAATCAATCCATTTTCTCGAAGCTCCTTATAGAAAAGAATTGTCTCTTTAATCTTTGATTTGTAAAATAAAATCCCCAGCATATTGTCAGTGCAATAAACAAATGGAATCCTGGCCTTTTTAAGATGAGGTATATTGTAGTTAAGCCCTATCATAGAAGGCCTATTCTCTGGAACTAAAACAGAAAAATTATCACCTTTCTTATCATTTAAATACAACAGGCCATTATCTGATATGGCCCCCCAAACCAAAATTAAATTACTCAATTCATCAATTTTCAATATTTAACCTCTTTGTTATATCATTACCTCTTCTTTTGTTGCCGCCTTGGCAAACTTCTCCATGCTATTCATATAGCTTTTAAAGATATTCACAGGGTATGGATGAAGAGTCTTGCTTGTTAAAATACGCTCAACGCGCCCTTTTTTGGAATAAAACTCCTGATTTGCCCATGCAGCTAATCTGCCTAACTCTTCCCTTGAAAGGTATTTCGTGCGTACTATCGGATGATGAAAATCCCACTTTGCCAAATCATTCTCCTCTACATATTGTACGAATTCTCTGTAGAGAGGCATACCGGGTACAGGAAGCATCATCTGAAGCGATTGGACATCTGGATCTATCTTGTCCAGCACAGCAAAACGCCTTTTTATCCTGGCCTCATCGTCATCTGGAAAGCCTATCATCCATGTAATAACTGACATAATACCCAATTGTCTAAAGGTATCGGTAACCTCTGTCACATGATCAACAGTTATTCCTTTCTTAATCTTCTGCAATGTCTCTGCATCCTCTACCTCAAGACCAAATATACCGCAGACAAAACCAGTCTTGTACAAATCCTCAAGAAGGTCCTTGTCTCTAACAAATGAATGGGCATTACCTAAGAATGCGTATTTTACATCTAGCTTACGCTGCTTCATTTCCTTTAAGAATTCTTCAACTCGTTTTCTTATTGGATTAAAATTTAAGTCAAATATATGTATATACTTCTTCCCATATTTTTTTACCAATAACTCCATTTCATCTACAACATGTTTTGCAGATTTATATCTATGCTTCTGCCAATCCCTGCTGCCCCTTGGGTCAGTAGTAACCCAATCTATGCACATGCCGCAGCCAAAAGGGCATCCTCGTGCAGTAAAAATCTCCTGATAAAACGGCATTGAGTCATAGCCAATATACTTGTCCATAGGGAAA
>JBFZAD010000028.1:0-15347 GCA_041309125.1 Candidatus Omnitrophota bacterium | reverse complement strand
CCTTAGGTCCAAAGTATTATCAAGTTGCCCCTTCCTAATAAGCTCAAGAATTAACAAATAAGAAGTTTCATAAGGGAGGGACTTGTCGCCAATTGTTCTTAACTGTTTTTTCATTCCATTTCTTTTTAACTGTTTTTTAATATAGTAAGGGGTAGCTAATAAGGCACTGCATTTTACACCTAGCTTATTATTTATCTCCTCAAAGGATAACCCTCGAGCTCTTAAAATCAGGGCACTTTTCTGTACATTTGAAATAAATTGTATCTTCTTTCTAGGATGATCAAGCCAACCCCGATTTAAGGCAGCTGCCATCAATTGTTCTACCACGGCTGGGCCTAGACCTCTTTTGTTAATTTCAGCCTTATGTTTAATATTCTGCACAGCCTCCCTGACAGTCCTTTTACTTAAATTTCGCTGCGTAGCAATTTCTTTTACATCCATACCTTTCTCAATTAAAAGTAAGAAATCTTTTTCTCTATTGGTTAAATAATCAACTTCAATACTTGGAAATTTCTTTTCAACCATCCTTAATAACTCATATCTCTTAGTCTTGTGTTTTAAATTAATGGCTTTTAAGATTGTTTTATATATCTTTGCTATTTTCCACCTGGATATACCTAAGTCTTTTGCCATCTTCCTATGTGACATTTTTTTGGCTAAGCGTATCAGGACCTGCCTTTCTAACTCATTAAATTTCAAAGAATTATCATTATTTCGAATGGGGCTACTTCCATTTTTGTGACTATAAGCAATATAATGTCCTATGCGCAAGGGCTTCCTAAAAGCATACTTGACACCCTGGCCTGCGAAAGTTAAAGCAATATGTTTAAATTCTCTGCTTTCTAGATTTATTTCCTCGCTGTAATCACCGGTTAAACGCAAAAAGATTCTTTTCTCTACGGTCTCATCGGTTACTATAAAATTTTTCGAAAATAACAGTATCGAACCAGGAGCAAATAACCTGCCAATGGCATTCACTGCCTGTGTGGGAATACCTAAATGAAGATAGGGCTCATGGACGCTAGTTGTAGTTGCTATGTAAATTAAATAACCCTGTGCCTGCTGCGACCATTGCACATCAAATACAAGATGGCCTATTTGTCTTGCGCCTCTGACTCTTACATCAAAATCTCCTTCAAAAATCAATCCATGCACAGTGCGTATACCGATATCCTTTACATCTTCAGGATAGACTATCTCAAATTCCCTTCCTTGATGCGCTCTTATCGCAGTAATTGCTGCCTTGCTTAGATTCCTATCTAAATTCCATCTAAGAGTAGGCTGTATAATCTGATCTCTTAAGGCATTATACCCAAGCTGATTCTCACATAACGCATGAATATATTTGACTTCTTTTATATCAACGCCATTTTCTAAAAGATATTTTTTCAAGAAGCTGAATTCAGGTTTTCCAATCAGAACCGTACCATTAAGGCTCATAATCCTTTGAGTAAGCTTATCAATTGGCAACATTTGTGATTTTTCTTGTATAGGGCTGCTTGAACCGGAGGTAACTTTTTGTTTAAGCGGGCTGCTTGAGCTATCAAGTTTATCCAAAGAACTCTCAAATCCATTTTCAATTAGCACCTTTCTGATAATCTCGGCTGTATCTGGCTTTAAGCTGATAACTTTGTTGAAATCTTCAATTGCGCCTTTTATATTGCTCTTGCCTACATATAACATTGCCCTCCTAAAATATACATCGATAAACTCTGGATTTAGCTTTGCTGCTTTAGTATTTGCTGCTTTAGTATAAGTATCAATGGCCTTATCCGTATATTGACGGTAAAGTTTATCTTCTGTAGCTTTTTGCGATTTAGGCAGTTTAATTGGGTTGTAAATGGGATTTGATAAAAATTCGTAACTTTGGGCAAGGCAATAATAGGTAGAAAAATCTTTCTTTCCGTAAAATAATGATTTTGAAAGCTGCGTAACTGCTAACTTATAGTCTTGATTTAAGAAATACGTTACACCCAAATTGTAATAACCATTGGGGTCTCGTGGCCTAAGCTGGATATACTTTAAAAATGACTCTCTAGCAAGGTCAAACCAATTGAGGTTATTATAAAAAATTCCTAGCTGAAGGTGAGCTTCAGCATTTTTTGGATTGATTTTAATTTCTTCTTTTAGGAATTCTATAACTGCAGGTAAGCCATTATTTATAGGAAGGTTTAATTTGAGGGGTTCTTGATTTACTTCTATTTCTGGCGGTGCACGGGGATAATCTATATTTTTTGGGATAGCAATTAAAGGAAGTAGCAATACAAAAATTTTAATTATCTTTGGTGTAAGCCTTGATCCCAGTATCAAGGATTGCGCAAAAGTAGATTCTTTTGAAGCACTATTGGTTTTTCCCCATAAACGCCGCAAAGGACTGCTGGTTTGACCTTCTTCTCCCGAGCATTTATTGCCTTTAGAATACTCATCTTTAACTTTATTCATTAATGATAAATACCTAGTATCTTCAGGAGGATGGAATATTCTATTATCTGAATCTCGTTCGACAAAATTTCGATATAAACTGTTTGCGATTTTTTTGGTATTTGAGTAAAATTCTTCAGTTATATATTTTTTGTGTAACTGATTCCTTTCTCCGTTATAATTTGAAAGTTCTTCAGCATAAAAGATACAGGTATCTAAAATATTTCCTCCAGAATATCCTTTATTCTTTGCCTCTGTTCCAGAAGGCCTTACCTCAACCCACTTATCGCTAAAGACAAGATATGTACCATCCCCTACGAAAATAATATTCTCTAAATTATTGAATTCTAATTCTGGAAAGGCTTCTTTGAGAATCGCCCTTGCTTTTTCTAGACTTATACATCTTTCTTGCAAGGCTAGCGCTATGCTTAAGAAATAGACGTCATTTTTGGTCCTTATCTCTATACCCTTTTCTATTTCTAAAAGTAGCTTCTCTGCGTCCTTCTCGTTCGGATTAAAATAAACTACATCCTCTCGATAATCAAATCTGTATATAATATTATTTAAATCATAAATCTCTTGCAGGTATCTCGATAATGTTTTGCCTTGGGTTGAGAGACTGCCGCTCAAGCTAGCTGTGATTATCATTGCCTCCCCTGCAGACTTTTCTCTCATAGCTATTGCCTCTCTGGTGCTATGGCTAAGTATTAATTCTGCTGGCCCGAAAATTTCACCTCCGGATTCTTCCCCTGCAAACAATAACCTTGGATTTTTTCCTAAGTTAACACTCTTGCCAAATATATCAACAATAATGATATCTTTGTTGTCCTTCTTTTGGAGCTGATACTCGACTTTGCGCATAATTACAGCTATTTCCTTAAAGCCAACTGGTACTTGGATAACAGGAACTCCATTTTTCTGGGCCCATTCACTCCAGGAGGAGGTAGAAGGAGTTGTTTTAATGATAAACCAATTGTATTTATCCCAAAGCCCAGCCTCCATCAGCGCCTTTCTTTGATAATCAATAGTCATCAAGAATGATTGATTGGGTGTATATACAGCAAGTACCCTATTTTCATCTAAGACAAGATAGGCTATGCCTAATTGTTCAAGATAGACCATGCTATCTATTGATTCTATCTGAGCTGTAACCAGCCTGTCGCCATCAGGATCAGTGATTAAAAGAACGCTTCCAGTTGGAGCATTTTTAAGAAGATCGCCATAATTTACTGATTCGATAACTGGCAGGGTAATCTTTTTAGTCTTCTTGTTGAACTTCATAATTGCTATATCGCAAGATAAATCAAAGAATTCCCTGGCCCCTGTTTTTGGATTGGTATCTATTTTCCCAACTCCGTGATAAAAAGAATCTTCGCTAGGATGCAGCCATTCTATTTTATGATCTATTTTAAGATGCTTAAATATTTTATACATAGTCCTATGCATACTTCCTCCCACGCAATCAATAACCATCGGATATCTTAGTGAGCGGATCCTTTCAAGATTCATGGCAGTAGCTACACCGTTCTTTAAATACTCAACATAGAGTTTAACACCATCTTCAATACTTGCTATGAAATCTGACTGAATAAGAGGATTGACTTGAGAGGCCACGTCAATTACATAAGAGCCCTTTTCTTCTATGACATTAAATATTTTTTCTATCTCAGATACGAATTCCAAGGATTCCTCTGGAAGATATTGGCTACCCTGATTATTGATATCCTTGGTAGCAACAAAGGTAGCAATGGCATGGCTTGCAGTCACATATTCAGCGCCAGCTAAATCCAACATAAAGGTCAGAAAACTTGCCATCCAGATAGGCATGGTCTGGTAATCCTTAACAACATGGGTATTGATCCCTTCCTGAGCCTGAACCCTAGCAATAAGATCAACAAAAGCGGAAGAATTATAGCGGGTCTCTGAAGCAGAGAGCTTATGCAAAGTTTTTTCTGCATATCTTTGTTTCATTACCCTTGCCTTTCCTAGCGTTGAAAGCAGTATTGCAAAAAGATGCAAAGGATATTGCGGCCTTGTATCCTGAGGATAAACAATATTCTGATTGCCTCTAATGCCTGCGGTGGAAACTGCTGCCTCGTTTTTATACTTCGCAAGCCACCTTCTAAGCCCTAATCCACTAGGATTATCTATTGGATCATAATCATCTAAATGATCCTTAGTAAGGACAACTTTAAATGCATGCTGATTAGATATTGGTATTACATTATTATCCTTTATATATTGAGGGGTCTTTAATTCTATTGTATCAAACAACTCTTGCTCTAGTTGACGCGCTCTTTTATTATTAGAACGCCCAACAACTAATTTCCTGCCTAATTTATTATTCTTCCTTTTTATTGGACTGCTTCCGAAATACCTTCCCTTTACAACCTTCTCTATGTGTACTGCCAATTCAGAGGCTATAGCAATAGGCGTATACTGCTGCCTATAACATGAAATTGCGAAGAATCTGTATATGTCGGCATATCCTAAACCAAACAATATTTTCTGGGTATCGCTGTATGTTTTTAGATACTCATAATTAATTCTATTTATTGTTTTAAAACCCTTTGTTTCAAATTTTGGTGGAAGATAATCATATACCACCTGTGGGAAGGAATCTAAATCTGTTGTATCTATAACTGATTTTTTAATATCTGAAATCTTCCTGGATTGTAAAGTTTCTGTTAATATTTGCGGTAGGTCTTTTTCTTCGATGTAGATATAGTTAATTTGGCGGGGTATTTCGCACAAGTGCGCATCTTCATAGTAGTATGTAAATCCTTTGGTTTTGCGCTTCTCTATGTCATGTATTATGAGCTCTCTTTCAGATTTAAAAAGAATAATTGGAGGGCCTCGATCAACTTCTTTATCCAGGTAGCTTGCGACATAATTAATTTCTGTCTTATTAAGTAAATTTTCATAAAGATGCCTTTTGCGCGGTGGAATAACAAAAATAACAATATCAATAGAGCCATCCCAGAATAGGGCAGACATAAAGTCAACATCGGTCAAGGTATGAGAATATTGAAGCACATCTTCAAATGTTAATTCACTTTCATCCCTGTCAAGAATCCTTGCTTCAGCATTATCCTCATGGGCATCCCGCATTATACAAATAAGGCCGAAGCGGTTTAGTTTATCCTGCAACTGGAGCATTTTCAACAATATATATAATCTCTGGTGATAAGTAAAAAAATATGATGAATTATTCATAAGATGATAAATCTTGTTCCAATTTTTGCGATCAACAAAGTTAACATTCTTCAATGTGGAAACTTTAAAAAGCATCCTTTTACTTATTTTATTCATATATTTAATATCATTTACCCTCAATGGGCTGCTTGATTCTCCTTTTTTATAAAAAGCAAAGGAATTGATATCTCTAGAAAAATATCTAGTAAGGCGAATTCTTTCAAATTCACCCTTTTGGCCAAATTTGTAATACTCTGCTCTTGTCGTTGTCAGTAAATAACCATGCACTTCTAGCATCCTAGCTAAAATATTTTTCAAATTATTCTTAATGGACTTGTTAAGCTCAAATTCAACCTCATTATAAACTATAAGGCATGGATTAAATTCTTGCAATCTGTCTAAATAGCCTTCATCAAAAAGATACCCATGCTCAAAAACCACAAGGTTCATTGCTTCTTTTGAAATAATATATGCTTTAGCGTGTTTATCATAGATTTTAATATCCTTATCCAAATTTTTATTTTCTTGAGCTGACTTAAGCGCCTCTTTACTGCCATCAATGCCTAAAACCTCAACCCAGTCTTTTGCATTACCATAGCCATGCTCTTTAAAGATGTCGTACATGGTCTGCGCAATAGAAAATGGCTCTAAACCAATAGAGCATCCTACGCATAATATCCTAATTCTTTCCTTTCTTTTCAGACGCTCTTCTATTGTTGAGAGGAATATAGTCTTGAGGAAATCATACTGTTCTTTAAAGCGGTAACCGTAAGTCTCATTTGTAGTTACTGATTCAAAGAGCAGATCAAATTCAGATGAATTTCTATTTTGAATGGCACGAGCAAATTCTCTATATGATGAAATCTTTTGATCTAGAATTTTTGAATAAATGTTTCCACTCACTAAAAGTACATGGAATGGGTCAAATCCTAATTTACGAGATGCAGTCTCCTTTATTATTGCCCAATAATATGTATCTTTGTCAAATCTCAGAACGGAATCAAGGTCAAATACGGCTTCCAAAGCGTCAACCACATCCAAGCCTTTTCTTTTTGTCAGCTCATCATGCTCAACAAAATCGAATATTTTCTCTGCGAGGATTTGTGGATCCTTGTGATATCTAAGCAGCTCTCTTAATCTATCAATTCCATATTTTGGCTTTGGCAATAAAGAATTATAAAAACGTTGGATACTTTTTATTATTGAGCTGCTAGATTGGTTATCTCTTTTATGTTTTTGCCAAACTATATTATCTAAATTCCTTGGTATAGTAATGCTTATTGCAGTACCGCAATCCCAATAAAATGGTATCAAAGAATGGAACATCGAGACCTCGCTTATCTGCGCTTCTTCATTTATAAATGCTACCTCGTAAATTTCTTTACTTTTAGATTTACTTTGTAAAATCAAACTCCCCTTTAAGAATCTTGTTTTGTCTCTAAGCTTTTTTAAACCTAGGCCATAGGCCATAGTTACCACAGAAATGGGGAAATCCTTTTTAGTTGTATACCCTACAGAAAAAACTTCACCGAGTCTTGAAGCATCTATTCCAGAACCGCTGTCAATAATTTGAAGTACTAAGTTCCCATTTAATATACTTCCTCTTATAATAATCGTGCCATAGCTTATCAGGTTATCTCCTTCATCAAGGCCAATGGCAAATATGCTGTTTTTGATCTGCTCAACTAAAAGCCACCAAATTTCATCCCTTGAACATATAGGTATATTTAAGTCTGGAGTGCATTCAATCAAGAACTTAATGCGTGAAACATCTATGCCTTCCGCTGCAAGCTGTTTTACAATTCTAGTAACGGATTCATTTACAGTCTCTAAAAGACTGCGGCGTTTTAATGCCTCGCTTGAATGGCTATTTAATCCCAATATAATTTCTGCATAGTGTACCAATCTATTAAACTTAGTATATTGAGAATATATCCTATAAAGTATATCTTTAATTTGTGCTACTAAAATTTGTTCTTGGGTAAGGCATTTTGATATATTAGAAACGAAATTAAAGTAACTCCTGTCAAAAATACGTATACCAATCTTTCTTAATAAGCGCAGGGATATTTTAATGATTTCTTGATGGCCTTGTCTGAATTCGTTAATACCTGCTGCATTTATTTTATTCAAAGATTCATTTATTAATCCAAGAAGCTTAAATCTCTCATTTTTGTTTATTTCTTCAAGATTAGTTCCTAGCAGGCTATCCAGTTGTTTAAAGTTAAGATAATATGACAAGGCAACATCTAGCAAAGTAGACACAACGCTAGTTGCAAATTTTGCCTTTTCCAAACCCTGCGTTTCTGAATTAAAAATTCTATTTATTATTTTATATATGTCTTCTATGGAAACAATTTCATTAGAATTTTCATTGCAGGCTTCTTTTTTCTTCATTTCATATTTAGTAGCCATACCAGAATGATTATCCGATTGATCAACCGATCCTGGACCAACCTTAGAATCAATTGGACTGCTAACGTTGTTTTCACTATCAGAACGATCCTTATTCTTTTTTGTCCTGCCTTGTCTTAGAATGGTTATGATTTTCTCTTCTGCCATTGATGCAAGGACAGGACTGAATATGCCTTCAAACAAACCGGCCAATATTTCCGCAATTTCTTTTAATATGGCAATGTCCAACCTACTTTGCAAATATAATAATAATTCCTCGTTTTTCTTGCACCCTACAATATTGAATAAATAATCAAAAGGTATCTCTACGGATTCTTTGGACTTGATAACAAAAGCTGTTATTTTGGCAGAGCGTTCTATATCCTTGAAGAGTTTATAGAATACGCTAGGTTGCAAAAGATGAATATCGTATCCAAGCTTTATGAACCTAACATACTCCTTCACTACAGGTTCCTTGGTAGGAAGCAGATTTAGTGCTATATTAATGACCTTTTCTCCATATTTATCTTGAGTCTCTATCGATTTTTTCCTAATCAGATCAAGGAGTTGTCTCTTTTCTCCTTTCACAATACCTCTAATAAGATTTTTAGCTACGTCTCCATATGACAAATTCCTCCTCTTTCCTTCACTAATAATTTGAGTAAGTAACTTCTCTTTAAATTGCCATATAAATTCAGAATTGACACTTCCATCGTTGCAGCTATCTCTCTCAAGTGGCGAGCTGCTAAATTTCTTCGGAGAAATCTCTCGAGTTAAATTTACTGACTTAATATTATTTTTTCCATCTACTGAACTACTTGCTGAAATATCTGGATAGCAAATATTTTTGGAATGACGTTTATACAAGGTCTCTACTTCTATAATTGTAAAGGAGTGATGTCTATTTGCTTCTCTCAAGGCCTTAAAATCTGAAATGATGCCGACTACCTCATCAATAGAATCTACAATGCAAAGTATTCTTGTATCGATCTCATCAATCATACGGAATTTTTCAAACAACCCTTTTCTAAGCCATAGATAAAATGGCTTCCAATAATCCCTCCCTAATAATAATACCGGCACAGCAGGAGTTTTGCCTACCTGAATCAATACCAATAATTCCATTAGCAATGAAAATCCGGATATGCCTAATCCTGACGCAAAGACAACCCCTAATTTACTATGCCAAAGCGTTGCTACTTTCTGGGCAAAGGTATCAGTAAATTTACAGTGGAAGCTAGCTAAGCTAAGCCTATCTTCAATATCATAGGTTAAATTGAACATGGCTAACTTCGCAGCATTATTATGCGTAATTCTTTTCTTGACTTCTATGTATCCTTCTTCAACTGCTCTTGAAACCACATACCCACCCCAGGTAATCAGAGAGGTATTATCATTCAGTAAGGCCTTGGCTATGTCTTTAGTCAAATTATAATAACCGTCTTCTTTAAAGTTAAATCTAGGCCCTATGATGCCTACGGAATCTTTAAGATTATTTTGCTGTATGCGCATATGAGCTGAATAAATCTGTTTGACACCCAACCCGCCATTATCCTGGACAAGATTCTCTCCGCTATAAAGCGCGGTTAAATATTCTACGGAATCAGCTGCCTCCTCAACCGAATCAACAAGCCTTATTATTCCATTTTGTTTCTTATGGAATAAAATAATATCTCCCTCTATTTCTACTCCTTCTACTTTAGATAAGAAATCAAAAAACAGCGAATAAAACTTTTTGTCAAATAATATAATCGGGATATTATGCAAGAAGCCTCTTTCGGTAAGAAGCAGTATCTCAAATTTCTCATCAAGTGTCCCAAAGCCTCCTGGGAATATGAGAAATACCGAACTTAGTGCAGCAAATATGCGCTTACGAGGCCAAAAATAGTAGAATTGCAAAGGCTCTGTTACAAATTCGTTAATATTCTGTTCAAAGGGAAGGTCAATATTAAGCCCTATGGAAAACCTACCTGCTTCTTTAGCCCCACGATTGCCTGCCTCCATAATGCCTGGACCTGCACCTGTTATAATGTTATACCCCTTTAAACCTAGTATGTTTGTTGCTGCCCTTGCCTTTTCATAATATTTACTGCCTGGCCTGATTCTTGCTGAACCAAATATGCTTACTGCTGGTTGTAATTCTATCTTTGCTTTAATTTTTGAGAATTGCGATAACTCTTGCAATGCCTTGCTTAAAGATACTATGCGCCTTGGCAGATCCTCTAATGACAAATCTTCAAGCGGGCTGCTGGAACCATCATTTTCACCAAGCCGCTTGTCTACGCTGATGCCTAGCACCATCTGCCCTTTAAAAAAGAGTTTTCTGCATGAGGTTAGCGGACTACTAGTTTTATTAGCGGAATTTTCTAATTTGTCCTCTTCTTCTTTAAGATCTCTCATTAATTCTGCAACTATTTCTTCATTCATCCTATACAACTCTTTTATTAATTTAACGGTCAAATTCACCCGTTCTTCTATGCTTGAGATTAGGCCGAATTCTTGTATGCTATGAGCACCTTCACCTGTAAGGCCTAACCCATCAAAAGTTAGAACGCTCTTTCTCCGCGAATCAAGTGCATTAGATATCAGATTCGCATCTGACGCAGAAGGCTCAAATGCGCCCCTGCCATCATAGCCTACCTTGGATAAAATATCTTTTGCTAAAATATGCTCTCCCATGAACGGCCTGTGTGGCAAGTCAGGATCTGCCATTATAATCTCACTTAAATTATTACGCAGAGGCAGCTCAAGATCCTTAAAGTTATATCTATATTCTCCAAATAGGCCCACAAAAGGTTTTTGCATGTTCTCAAATAATTCGCTATACTCTTCTATGGAAGGATCTTCCTCTATAACTTCATTTCTTATGTCTCCCCCTATTAAAGATTTTTGCGCAGCTGCCTTAACTTCCTCTGTTATGGCCGTTATTTCAGATTCATTAACAGTCTCTTGTACATAAATATCCATCACCCATTCTGCATTTGCAGAAATACGATTCCGCTTGTCTTTCTCGCCGCCCCGTAAGAATCTATGAATAATTTTAACTTTGTCTTTGTTTCTGATTTGAATTTCGCTCAACGCCTTAGCTCTTTCACTTATCTCAATATTACAATCCCCAAGTAGAGATTCTCTCCTGCCTGCATGGCCAGAATTTCCATTTATTATCATCTTGCATCTTTTAACAAGCTTATAACCATCACCGGCATTTCGTGGATCATACAAGGAAGCATATGAAACATTTGTCTTTTTATCCTTATCAATCAACTCTGCTATACGCCTAACAGCCCTCCATAAGAAAAATTCTGGCTGGATTTCTTTAGGATCTATTATGATTTCCGACCTAAAGTGACCTATACCCTGCCTGCTTATAATCACCCTCCCTTGATCATTAAATTCAAAAACCAAACCTAGGTCTACGGCATTTTCATTTATCATTTGCTCTAGGTATTGCCTTGAGTTCTTTGAACCTGTCTCTTCATCTGAATTGAGAAGCCCTATGAACTTTATTCTATCAAAAATTGACTTGGATTCTTTTCTTAAAAGCTCTAAGGCAGCAAGCATTACGGCTAATCCACCCTTCATATCTATAACGCCCGGTCCTATAATCTTATCCCCATCGCGCCTCATCTTTGCTTTGTCAGATTTCTGGCTAAATACCGTATCCATATGGCCCGATAGAAAAACAGTCAGCATACTGTCCTGAACAGTTCTAATAATTTTGAGGTGATCTCCTATCGAGTTTCCTTTTATCCTTTCTATATAGAAACCAAACTGACGCAACTCTTGCGTCATTATATCTGCTATCTCATTTACTCCTTGCGGATTATCTGTGCCGCTATTTATATTAACCAGCCGTTCAATCAGGCTAATTGTTTTTTCAATATCTAGGCTAATGCCACTTTTACTAGTAGTCAAACTACTACTCGATATATTATATCCAATTCCCAAGGAAAAGACTCCCTTTACAGCAACCAGGCTGCTAGAGCTATAAGAAATTACCTCTCCTTGTTTATTTAACACCGTGAGATCAACTAAAGAAGCTCTCTCATCTTCAGCAACCGCAATTATTCCTTTCTCTTTTGCGCATAGAGCCATATTTCTAATAGCCCTGCAATGTAACCTAGGCATATACCAGGAAAGGACATTGGCTGCTATTACTATATCCGCCCTTTCTCTTATTTCCATAATCTTATCTAAAGAAAAAAGATTCCCATCAAGAAAATTAATAGTTACATTATCAGGAATCGCCCTCTGGGCAAGCTCAACCTGTGCAAATCGAATATTTTCTAAATTGTTATCAATGCCAAAAATCGAAATGTCTTGATATCCAACTTTAAGCAACGATTCAGCAAAATCAAATATTGTTGGGGCTCCGGCATTGCCTATACCTATATCAACAATACAGATAGACTGGTCCGAATTCCTGCCTTCATTAATTTCTTTTATTAATGTTATGAGTTTAGAGTGCACTGAATTTAGCCTACTTGCAAATGTGTTACCAGCTGTCGCGCTCCTTTGTATTTGGATTGTCTCTAAAACCGAGTAGTATTCTTCTTCTATAGAGCTCCTAAAATTGCTATTGAACCCATTTTTTATTTCATTTAAAGCAAGTGCATAGACATAAGCAGCATCAGTTAATTTTTCTTCCTCGACAAACCTTCGTGCATCTTGGACTAATTGTTTAACCTGCTGGCTTGTATGATTATCTAAAGAAATCTTACGAAAATGTTTGTCCTCTACTTTTATTTTTTCTTGGTCTCTATTCTGAACGCTTTCAAGTGCAAATTTCATAACAAATACAAATGAGCCAATTACAAAACTCGCAGAGAATAAAGCAAGAGCAAAATTAAACAAAAGATTCTGCATATAACTTGGTAAACTATCAACAGTTAAAAATATCAAAACAATAGCAGAAACTGCTAATAAATTAATCCTCAAGATGCCCCTTTTGCTCTCTAAATGATTAAATATATCTCTTAATTCGAACCTAGAAATTGCAGAACTGGCATTTTTCTTATTTTTTCTATTGCCTCCCTGTTTTTTCTTGAGACTAATCTTAAGCCTATTAACTTCTTCAAGTTCTTTGATATCTAAATTATTTTTCAACCCTATTCTTGCTAAATATATTTTATTTAAATATTTCTTTCTTAATTTTACTAGCGCATCATCATGCCTCGTAGATATCCACATGCTGGTACACTCCAAAATCCTACCTATCTGCGTGTCTCTCAACCCCTTCTCATAACGAAGATGCAAAACCTTTCTATCGAACTCTGATAATTCTTTAAGAATTTCGCGTAAGAGACGTATTTCATCTTTAATGATTGCCCTTGACTCCGGATTCATATCCAGGTTTCGAGAGCGAACAGCAGCTTTTATCTCTTTATTAAGTAGGAGATCCTCTAATGATTCATAAGTTATGATTACAGGCATTGAAGAATATTTTTTATACCTTTTTATGCTCATTCCTAATTTATCGGCAACATCTTCTGCGGGGATAATCTCAAGCTGCTCGTGTACATTTAGTTCTTTCTTAGCGTTTCTGATCTGTTTTATGATCCAGCGAGCATAGCGATATTTTGGAGAATGGTTTCTTAGTTCATCAAGGATAGCCCCAGCTACGCGTTTCTGCACATAAACCTCAAATTTAATGCCTCTTGAAGTGTCAAATCTTATAGCTGATTCAACAAGGGCAATTGCGCAGGCGTTAATTAGGTCCTCTAACTCAAGTGTTACAGGACGCCTAATAAGCCTATTTAAGGCTCTTTCCGCAATCCACCTAATAGATTCCAGCTCGCTCAACACCAGCAAATCTTGCTCAAATTTTGGAAGCGACTTTAGAGATACTTCACTTCTGGTCTGATAAGCCATACTCCCACCCTTGCTAATCTTTTTATTTTTAGCCTCTGGCTTGTTAATTTTCTTAGTGATGGGGCTTGAACTATTCTTGTCTTGAGTTGGAAGATTTTTGTGGTCTCTCTGCTCTTGCTCCACCAAAAAAAGATCAAGTACGCGCATATTATCTTTATGCACTGTGAGGACTAAATTAGTTAATCCAGCTTTTTCTGATAAGACTGGCAGGTGTTTCTTAAAATCAAAGATGTAATACTCTATATCATCTTGTAGCTTCTCTAAAGGCTGGGCATAAGCAGCTGCCTTAAAGGTAACCAGCAATATTTCCTCTGGAGAAAGCTTGGTAAAGCATGGATGTTGCATAATGTGCTCAAACCCCCAGCCAGCCTTAGATAAGCCATACAGCAATAAAATTGATTTCTCATTTGATTGGTTAATTATAAATCCTCCGAGAGGCTTCAGATTAACTTCTTCAACTAACATAGGTATTCCCAATTTAAAGATTTTTACCCTTGGACCAACCAAAGGAAAGAATGTTATTATAACTTTTGTATCTGAATCTAATTCTTGACAAGCAAGACATAAAGCCCTAACACCGGTTTTAGTAAACAAAGTATTCGGTAAAAATCTTATAAGAAAGTTCTTGGGCCAAAATACCAACTCACTTGAGAATTCATATCCTTTCAATGCTGCATCACTAAGAATCTCTAGAACATCTTCTTTATAAAGTCCTTCGTCAAAATAGTTAGAATAAAATTCTGTTTCTTTATCTTCATTATATATATGTCTTTTTAAGCCATGATTCCAAGAGTACTCATATAAAATTATTCTTTTATTTTCCTCTCTGATGAATTCTCTTATCAATGCACTTTTTGTAAAACTTTTTATTACCCTTCCTCCTTTTATTACTTCATAATAAAATAACTTCGCATTCTCTGTAGCAAATTCCTGCGTAACTACACCTTCCATAAGTTGTTCTGCTATTTCGATTCGGCTTTTTTGCCAGTTGAAATCTGCAATTTGCAGATATGCTTGAGCTGCAATTCTACGGGATGGAATATTATTCCTATCGATTGGCGGCCTGCCCTCTCTACCCTTATATATCTCTTCACAAAGTTTGATTGCCTCATCAGGCTGATTCTTCAAAAGATATGCCTGGGCTTCAACTGTTCGAGAGTGAATGTTGTTTCTTTCAAGGGGTGGTCTGTCTTCTCTACCCTTATATACCTCTTCACAAAGCTTAATTGCTTTATCAGGCTGATTCTTCAAAAGATATGCCTGGGCTGCAACTATGCGAGGTTGAATATTATTCCTATCGATAGGCGGCCTGCCTTCTCTACCCTTATATACCTCTTCACAAAGCTTGATTGCTTTATCAGGCTGATTCTTCAAAAGATATGCCTGGGCTGCAACTGTTCGAGAGTGAATGCTATTTCTTTCAAGGGGTGGTCTGCCTTCTCTACCCTTATATACCTCTTCACAAA
>JBFZAD010000027.1:0-3521 GCA_041309125.1 Candidatus Omnitrophota bacterium | reverse complement strand
ATCTCCCAGGCTCCTTAAAGCATTTTTTCCGCTGAAACCAGATAGCGTAATAATATTTAAGTTCTTCTTTTGCGCTTCTTTACAGGCATTAATTATATTCTTTGACCTTCCAGAGCTACTTATGGCAAAAAGCAAATCGTCGGAATCGCCGAAGAACTCTACAGCCTTTTTAAATGCCTGCTTGTAACCATAATCATTACTAAGGCATGTCAAAAGTGATGGCTCATTAAAAGAGAGAGATTTAATTCGGATATTTTTTGTATAGTCTATTGCCTGATGACCTGCAATTGAGGCACTGCCTCCATTGCCAATAAAGATTATTTTTTTATTTCCTTTTTTAGCCTTTAAGATTAAGCCTATTGCTCTTTTTTGTGCCTCATCAAAGGAAAACTTCTTTCTATTCTTATCAGTTACCTCCATATTTAATAAACATTTGCTTAAATGCTGAAAGTAGCTTTTAAAGATATTCTTTTCCATAGTTATAATCTTTATTTTAGAAGGGTCTTAATGAATTTAAATAGTGAAACAGGCTCTATGGGAGATTTATTCCCTACAATAAGCACAGCCATTGCCCCAACGGCATTTCCAATAAATCCTGCAACTTCAAGCGGATAATTACCTAAGACCACAGGGGCTGTTACAGAAAGAAAGGCGTCGCCGGCGCCTAACCTATCTACAATCTTTTCAGAGAAAATAGGCACAGAGATAATATTCTTCTTCTTTTCATAGGCCATTGCACCTTCATGGCCTCTAGTTACTATAATCTTAGAGCAATGAAGTGTATTTCTTAACTTTATTATCAATCCTTCTAAATCTTGAAACTTATCCTGCATTGCAAGCCTTATCTCAGGCTCATCAATGCATACATAATCTGCTCTTTTATATTTAGTAATCAAATTAAAGCCCATATTCGCGCTGTTGGTCTGGGTATTTACAGCTAGAAATTTAGACCTCTTGCAAAGCACCTCTACAATATCCCTAGTGATAAATCCATGGCCAAAATCAGCTGCAATCACAAGATCATATTCTCTCAACACTTTGTTTAGATATTTGCATACCTTCTGCGAGATTTCAAGAGGGAGAAATGAATCATCTATAAAGTTGATCTCAAAATTCTTATTAAGAAATGACGGATTTAAATAGCGCCTCTTAACCACAGTTGGCGTATCTTTCCTAAGGAAAAATTTTGTATCTATGTTTGGCATTAAATTATTGTCTATAAAGTCCTTATAATCATTAAGAAGGCCGATTGAGCTGACTATTGTTACCTTTTTACAGAATCCTGCAATATGTTTTGCTACAGCCAGGGCTCCGCCAGTGAATTTTTCCTCATTTACATATCTTGTAGCCAAGACATCTGCTTTTTGCGGCTTTCCTATCCCTATACAGTAATGATACTCGTCTATGATAATATCTCCTATTACCAATACCTTAAGTTTGTTAAGCCCCTTTAGGATATTAATGATAAAGTCCGAAGAGTAACGCATCTTAAAATCTCTTAAGAATGTATCTGCCTTGGCAGGATAAAGGCTAAAGAATTGATTAAGTATCTGGGATGAGCTGAATGTAATCTCATCGGTAAAAATCATCTCGCCCCCGGCAGATTTTATTGCCCTTTCCTCATCGTAGATCTTGCCTGTTACATCATCCTCCCTCTCTCTGTATTCACTACCCTTAACATAGAAATGCGGTCTTATCCTTAGAATTGTCTCAACTGCATTAGGCCACTCATTGATAGCAACATAATCAACACATTCAAGTGCTGCTAAAGATTCTGCCCTTAGCCTATGATTAAATACGGGTCTACCCGGCCCCTTATTCACATACTCATCCTTTGTAATAGTTACCATAAGGATGTCGGCCTTTCTTTTTGCTGATTCAAAATGTTTTATGTGGCCTGGGTGCAAAAGGTCAAAGACACCATGGCTTAGAATAATCTTCTTGCCTTGTGCTCTTAGCTTCTTAGAGATACTTACTGCTTCGCTAAAGGATATGATTTTTGTAGTAGTGGTGTCTTTTTGCATAATTTTTTTAATTTAGGTCGATAAATACTTAAACCATTCGCGGGTGTTCTCTTCAATTTTCTCAGGAGTCCAGACTGGAGCATCTTTCCAATATTCAATACTCTCTAGCATCTGGCTAACACCGTTCTCAAAGCTGACCTGAGGCTGCCAACTAAGTAAATCCCGTATCTTTTCAATGTTGGCATGCGTGCAATCTGGTTCACCAGGCCTCTTTGGGATATGAACTGCCCTACCCCCAAGCAATTCAACTAGCGTATTAATACTTTGGGGCTTACCGCTGCCGACATTAAAAATTTCATTAACTATTTTCGATTCGCAGGACAATCTAAAGGCACGCACAACATCTCTAACAAAGATAAAATCCCTTTTTTGATTGCCATCACCTACAACAGTAAAATCCTTATTCTTTAATTTCTGTGCAAGAAAAACTCCAAATACAGCTCCATATGCACCGCTTGTCCTTGACCGCGGCCCATAGACATTAAACAATCTAAGTGAAATAACCGGCAATTTATATATCCTAGACCAGCCGGTACAATACTCTTCAGCTAAATACTTTGTAAGTGCATAAGGATATTGCGGGCTTATCTTGGCACTTTCATCCGTTGGAAGAAAATCAGGGATTCCGTAACAAGAAGAGCTCGCCGAATAAATGAATTTTTTAATACTGTGCTTTCTAGATGCCTCAAGCATATTGATTGTACCGTCTACATTTGACCTATGATACAAAAGAGGCTTTTCGATAGAAGGCACTATGTCGGCTAAAGCAGCCAAATGGAATACATAATCAATACCCTTAAAATATGGCTCTATCTTGTCAAATTCCGATATATCAACATTATGAACTTTTAGATTCTTTGAAGCTAAAAAACTTAAGTTTTCTTTTCTTCCAGTAGAGAAATTGTCTAATACAGTTACCTCATAGCCATTTTCTATTAGCTCTTCTGTTAAATGGCTTCCTATAAAACCCGCCCCTCCGCTTACTAATGCCCTCATATTTCTAATACTATTCTTCTTCCTCTTTGTCTTTGCCCTTTAATTCCATTTGAATTCTTGCGCTTCCCTTTATTGTTGCTTCTCCCTTTAATGTTGTATCTTGCCGCTTGCCAACCGGTTGAGACTCATCAAATATCGGCTCTTCTCTTATTATAGGTATAAAATTAGTAGGCTCATCCTTAAAGTCAGGCCTGATAATATTTTCTAAACTTTCAGCCAAATTCTTTTTATCTAAAAGGCGCAGGTTGGTTATCTCTTCTAACACCAAGGCCTTTTCTCCCAGGCCAATATAAGCAAGCCCCAGGGCATAATGCGCCTGTGCATATTCCGGGTCAAGCTTGATCGCCTGCTTATAATAATCAACAGCCTCAGATGGTTTTTTAAGACCGTTTAATACTACGCTGCCAAGCGTAAGATAATACTTAGGATTTGTATTATCCAGTTCTATTGACTTTTTTAAATACTTGATAGCCTCTTCTGGTTGATTCTTCTTACTGAAAA